>CAJKJS010000017.1 GCA_905200265.1 uncultured Oscillospiraceae bacterium | reverse complement strand
GGAGTTCGTACCGTAAAGATGTCACTTTCACGCGTCTGACAGAGCCGGACTTTACTCTTTCCAATTATACAGCAGGAGTACAGGTCAGCTGGGATGCAGTAGAAGGTGCCACGAAATACCGTGTGTACCGTAGAACCAGTACGTCAGATGAATGGTTACGGTTAACAGAAACGGCCGAAAAAATCTATACGGATACGACAGCGGTAGCGGGAACCACTTACTACTACACCGTAAAAGCATTTGGGGCTGATGATTCCTACAGCACGTACCGAAAAGATGAAACGATAAAACGGCTAACACGTCCTGAATTCACACTGTCGAACAGCAGTACAGGCATACAGGTGAGTTGGGGAAAAGTAACCGGTGCCACGAAGTATCGCGTATACCGAAAGACGAGTGCTACAGACAGTTGGACACAGTTAACAGAAACCACAGGTAGCAGTTATACGGATAAGACGGCAAAAATGGGAACCATGTACTATTATACGGTACGGGCTTTTTCGGGGAGTACATATAGCAGCTATCGAACCGATCAAACCATTGTACGACTGGCAGAACCGGACTTTACCCTTTCGAATTATACAGCGGGGGTAAAGGTCAGTTGGGATTCAGTAGAAGGTGCCACAAAATACCGTGTGTACCGTAGAACCAGCACGTCAGCTGAATGGTTACGATTAACAGAAACGTCAGAAACAACTTATACGGATACGACAGCGGTAGCGGGAACCACCTATTACTACACCGTAAAAGCATTTGGAGCTGATAATTCCTGCAGTACATACCGAAAAGATGAAACGATAAAACGGCTAACACGTCCTGGATTTACCTTGGCGAACAGCAGTACAGGCGTACAGGTAAATTGGGAAAAAGTATCCGGTGCCACGAAGTATCGCGTATACCGCAAGACTAGTGCTACAGGTAGTTGGACACAGCTAACAGAAACCACAGGTACTAGTTATACGGATACGACTGCAAAAGCAGGAACCATGTACTATTATACGGTACGGGCCTTTTCAGGAAGCACGTATAGCAGTTACCAAACCGATCAAACCATTTTGTACGAAAAATAACAGAAGAAAGCAGGTGTGAACCAAACACCTGCTTTTCTTTTTGTAGCCAGTTGACACTGGGGAAAAGAGCCAGTATCATGAAGAGAAAAGGAGGAGACACTTATGCTTAAAAAACCAGAAACACCCCCTATGGGGTGGAACAGTTGGGACTGCTACGGGGCCGCTGTTACGGAAGAACAGGTACGGGCCAACGCCCGCTATATGGCCGAACACCTGAAAGAATACGGGTGGGAATATGTGGTTGTGGATATTCAGTGGTATGAAAGCACGGCCGATGGGTCCCGTATGCACGCCTTTATGCCGCTATGTATGGATGAATATGGCCGGCTGGTCCCGGCCGAAAACCGGTTTCCCAGTGCAAGGGACGGAAAAGGATTCGGCCCGTTGGCCGAGTATGTGCACAGCCTGGGGCTGAAATTCGGTATCCACATTATGCGGGGTATTCCGAGGCAGGCTGTCCATGCCGATACGCCCGTACTGGGGTCAAACCTAGGCGCCCGGCATGCAGCCAAATATGCTTCCATTTGCCCCTGGTGTACGGATAACTATGGGGTAGATCCGCTCAGTCCCAACGGACAAGCCTACTATGATTCCATTTTCCGCCTGTATGCCCAGTGGGGAGTGGATTATGTCAAAGTGGATGATATAGCATTTAATGCTTTGGAAGGCGGACGCATGATTGAAGACGAAATTATCATGATCCATCGGGCCATCGATCGTTGCGGAAGGGATATGATACTCAGCCTGTCCCCTGGTCCGGCTCCTATTGATAAGGCCGATGTACTGTGCCGCCATGCGACCATGTGGCGTATTACCGCCGATTTATGGGACCGGTGGGAGGATATCGTAGAAGACATGGACCGCTGCGTCCAGTGGGCACCTTATGTGGGACACGGTTCTTGGCCGGATGCCGATATGTTGCCTCTGGGACATTTGTCGCTGGTGGGCAGCGAGCACGGCGTAGGGGAACGCATGACACGGTTAAGTCCTGATGAACAAATCACCATGATGAGTTTGTGGTGTCTGTTCCGCTCACCTCTGATGTTCGGCGGGGAAATGAGAGATAATGATGAATTTACTCTTTCGCTGATTACCAACCGGGACGTGCTCGCGCTGCTAACGGAATCACATGGCGCCCGGCAAGTCCTTCGAAACGACAATTTTGCGGTTTGGCAGGCGGAGGGGAAGGGTTGCACCTATGTGGGCATTTTTAATCTCTCCACGATTCCCCGTCCGGTGGGTGTTCCGCTTTATTGGCTGGGGTTATCGGGCGCTCAGCAGGTTTATGATTTGTGGGAACATCGAGACCTTGGCCTGTGGGAAGATTGTTGGCAGGATGAACTGCGGCAGCATGCGTGCCGGTTACTGCGTCTGACGCCGGTAGAAGGAGCCTGAAGTAGCAGGAACAAAAGAGAGAATAAGGAGGACGGCCCGGTTATGAAACCGGGCCGTTTTTGGCAAAATACAAGGAAGGGCGGCGCTTGACACTTGTGGGGGAAATCCGTACAATAAGAGTATTCCGAAATCCCAATGGGTTCGGGAAACTTGCACAATATGTGCCGGAAAGCAACAAACCGGCTGCTGGTATGGAGCAGCCAGAAAGGCCAGAATCCATTCATGAAAAAGAAAAAGAACTGGGACACCGAATTTCGCCATTCGGTGACCTATCGTATGATCCGAAATATGGCCGGAGCCGGGGCCGCCCGTGTGGCTGAAAAGGCTGTGGATACAGCGCTGCATGCTGCCGATATTGCGCTGGATGCCACACAGGAATCGGTTCAGAAAGTGCACCGAACGGTTTCAAATTATTCGGATAGCCGGTATGGCGGAACGCCTGTTTATGAAGCGAATGGTACACCGCCTCCGGAACCGCAGCCGGTTCAAACACCCCATAAACCGAAAAAGTGGAAAAAAGGCAGGCCGGTTCCCGAAGGATATCGCAGTGTTCACCATAAAAGTGTGGTACCTATTTACGCGATCGGGATTTTTTGGCTGTTATGGGCGCTCTTATTTCCTCTGTCGCAGGTATGGCATTTTTTGTTGGCGGCTGTGTGCAGCGCCGCTGTCTGCTTTGTAACATCGAAGATTTTTAAGGGAAAGTGGGAACTGGAAAAAATTCCGGTTGCACCCAAAGAACCGGTTTCGTCCGGAAATCCCCTTGTCGATCAGATGGTAAAGGACGGTACAAAATACCTGCGGGATCTGCGGGAAGCCAATGATAAGATCGAAGATGAAGAGATTTCAGACGCGATCGATCGCATGGAGGATCTTACCTTTAAAATTTTTGCCTATGTCTGTGACCATCCGGACAAAGCCCCTCAGATTCGACGCTTTATGAATTACTATTTGCCTACGACGCTCAAATTGCTGGATTCTTATTATACGCTGAGCCAGCAGGGTGTACAGGGCGAAAATATTATGAGTGCCATGCACAATATCCGTGCTATTATGCACACGATTGTGCAGGCATTCGAAAAACAGCTCGACTCCCTGTTTGGGGAAGAGGCGCTGGATATTTCTACCGATATCACTGTGCTGGAAAATATGCTCCAGCAAGAAGGTCTGGCGGGTGAACAGATGCCCAAAGCCGGTCAATAAAGGAGAACCATTTTAAAACATAATGGAGGAGTATGATCATGGACGAACTGAAATTGACATTGGAAGAAGAAGTACCCGCGGCTCCGGTGCTGACACTGGATGCGGAAGAACCCAAGGAAGAAGAAAAAGCCCCGGCGGCTAAACCGGTTACCGTGGAAGAAACCCCGCTAACCCCGGAAGAGCGCAAAATTGTGGATGACTTTGCCGATAAGATCGATGTGACAAACACAACCCAGGTCATGCAGTACGGTTCGGCGGCCCAGAAAAAGATTGCCAGCTTTTCGGAGACGGCACTGAATAATGTGCGTACGAAAGATTTGGGCGAAGTGGGTGAAGCCATCACCGGACTGGTGACAGAACTGAAAGGGTTTGATGCTACCGAAGAAGAAAAGGGCTTTTTGGGCTTTTTCAAACGTTCGGGCAATAAGATTGCCGCAATGAAGGCAAAATACGACAAAGTAGAAGTCAACGTGGACCGTATTACCGGTGTACTGGATCAGCACCAGGTTACATTGCTCAAAGACATTGCCATGCTGGATAAAATGTACGACATGAACCTTTCGTACTTTAAGGAATTGTCCATGTATATTCTGGCAGGGAAAAAGAAATTGCAGCAAGTACGAGCTACGGTGCTGCCTGAGCTGGTGGAAAAGGCCAAGCGTACCGGTTTGCCGGAAGACGCCCAGGCAGCCAACGATATGAGCGGTATGTGCGAAAGCTTTGAAAAGAAGCTGCACGATTTGGAACTGACACGCATGGTGTCGATCCAAATGGGCCCGCAGATTCGTTTGGTACAGAATAACGACAAAATCATGGCGGAAAAGATTCAGTCCACCCTGGTCAATACCATTCCCCTGTGGAAGAGCCAGATGGTGCTGGCCCTGGGATTGGCTCACAGTCAGCAGGCCATGCAGGCGCAGCGGGCTGTTACGGATATGACCAATGAATTGCTGCGCAAAAATGCAGATGCCCTGAAAATGGGCAGTATTGAAACCGCCAGAGAAGCGGAACGCGGTGTGGTAGATATTGAAACCTTGAAGCACACTAACGAGCAGCTCATCAGCACCCTGGATGAAGTGAAGCGCATTCAGGATGAAGGCCGTGAAAAGCGCCGTGCCGCCGAAGCGGAACTGGGCCGTATTGAAGGCGAGCTGAAAGAAAAACTGCTGCAGGTGCGCGGTAACTAACGAAGCAATAGGGGGCACCCATGAAACGATCATTCTTCAAAAAAAGAGCCACAGCGTGTGTACTGACAGCTCTCATGGTGGCCGTGTCTATTCCACTGGGGGTTCATTGCACCCAAACCCGTGCTGCCGAGCAAGTGACCGCTTTGTTTTATGAAGGGACGAACGGCGACGGGTATGGGATTCAGTACGATTTGGAGCAGCGGTTGGGTACAGCGGCGAATCTCTTAACGGTGGCACAGCGGTACCTGGAAGCGGATGACCCGGATTTGCAGGCTCTGTCAACAGCACGGGAAAATCTGAGCCAGGCAGCTAACATTCGCGATAAATATGATGCCAACGTACAACTATCGGACGCGGCGGCTACCATGATCAGCCGTTTAAAGAACGAAGCCTTGTCCGAAACGGACTCGCAGTACGTGACGCAATTTGAAACGGATTTGGCTGCTGCCCAGGACCGGATTGCCCGCAGCAGTTATAACCAGGAAGCGCAGGCTTATAATAATAGTCTGGATGATTTTCCGGTCAGTTGGCTTCGCGGTATTGCAGGTGTCGAAGAGTTGGAACTATTTTTGTAGATTGCGGCCCCGTAACATGCGGGGTGGGATAGAAAGGAAAAAATATGAAACAAATTGGCAGACAAGCGCTGCGTAAAGCAGGGTGGCTGACGGCCATTGTAGTGTGTGTGGCGGTCATGCTGGTAGGGCTGGCGCCTGGGGTGCAGGCGGCCGTTCCTGAACCTGGCAGCCAGTTTTATGTGCTCGATCAGGCCAATGTATTGGATAGCAGCACAGAAAATACCATTGTTTCTCAAAATCAGACGCTGTACCAGCAGACCGGTGCGCAGATCTGTGTGGTGACGGTGGATTTTTTGGACGGACAGGCTATCGATGATTATGCCTATGACCTATTTAATAGCTGGGGCATTGGCGATAAAGATCGTAATAATGGCATCCTGATTCTGCTGGCGATTGGCGAAGACAATTACTATGTGTTGCAAGGGACAGGGCTTGAAAATACCCTTACCAGCGGAACCATTCAAAATCTGCTTGATACGTATATGGAACCCGACTTTGCCGCCGGGCAGTATGATGCCGCCGTGCAGAAAACATTTGCCCAACTTTATGACCGAGTGGAAAGTATCTATGCCGGTACCTATCAGCCGGAAGATGAGTATTACTATGAATACCAGTATGGCTATGAGAGCAACCCTGGCGTAGTAACCATGGGATTTACCGTGTTTGTTGTTATTCTTGTGGTGGTTCTGGCCGTGGTCCTTTCCAACTTGCGGCGAGCAGGCGGCGGAGGATATCGCCGTGGTCCTTCCTTTTTCTTCTTTCCGTTTATTTGGCCTCATGGCCCTCGAGGTCCTAGAGGGCCACGTCCCCCGCGTGGTCCGCGTCCCCCGCGTCCACCCCGCGGTCCTCGTCCGCCTCGTCCTCCTTTTGGGGGTGGCTTTGGCGGAGGAATCGGCGGCGGCCTTGGCGGTGGTTTCCGTGGTGGCGGTGGCTCAAGCCGCGGTGGTGGTGCCGGCCGGCACTAAGGAAAGGAGCGGCGTATGCATATTCAAACCGATCAGCCTATGGAAGCTTGCCAGCAGGCGCTGAAAGACGCGCTGGACAGCCGCAAAATTTTTAAGGCGGAACGCTATACCGGGTGGGTGAAAGGCCGCTTTTTCAGCATGGCCTACACCTGCGACAAAGAGGCGGCTGAACGGGGACGCTGGTCGTATAACAAAGCGATGGGATTTTTGACGGAAAAAGACGGTTGCACTCATGTGCATGTGACGATTTTTCGTGGACTGAGCGACCCGGTTTCGCTGCTTATCCTCTTTGTGGTGTTCCTCATTCTGTTTCTGCTCATTCAGGAACGCTGGCATGCGACTTTTTTGGATTCCCTAACATTTTCGCTGCTAGCGGCCGCGTGCATTGCCTGTATTAGCTATATGGCGACGGCTTTTGGCGAAGTGGGGCGGCAGGAAACCGAAACACTGCGCCGGCATATTCAGCAGGTGCTTGATCCCAAAAAACAAACAGAAGACATGTAAAAAAAACCGGAACAATCTTTACGTGATTGTTCCGGTTTTTATTTTTCATTCGGAGATATTACGTATCTTTGCGTTTACCATGAATTTCTGTCAAAGTAATACGCAGGATAGCCGTATTTTCGGCACCACGGGCTGCGGCAGGAGAAATTTCTGCCCCCTGTTCCGGTGCATACTTGCGGCACAACAATTCCAGTGCATGCTGCCTCTCGTCTCTATCTTCCACCATAGAGGCCTGCCCGATCGCCACTACACTTTCATAAAGAATCGTGAATTTCTCCGGCACGCGCTGGGTTTGCCCCACACAGCACAGGCACACGCGGCTATCATTTTCAATGTTTTCGATTTTTTGCCCATAATGGGTTCCGTGGATGTACGCGATTTTTCCTTCAAATACCGGGGAAACCGGTACACAATAAGGTTGTCCGTCGGGACATACGGTACTTAAAAACGCATACTCACAGTTTTGTAACATGGAAAGAGCTTCGTCGGCGGGAAATTCCCGTTCGGCATGGAACATACGGTGCATAAGTTTTTCCTCCTGAAAGCTGAAAATAGTTTATAACAGCAATTCGCTAATCAGTTCATTGGATACCAAAAAGCCTTTTGGGGTTAAGGATAAATGGTCGCCGGTTACCTGTATGAGTCCCGCCTTTTGATAAGGAGAGGCCCGCCTGGCCATACGCGTGTAGGCCATATCGCCAGCTTGTCCGTATCGTGTAAGAAGTGTTTGCCGGGCAATGCCCTCCCGCAGGCGCAGGGCTAACATAACGCACTCTTCCAAAGAACCACCGCTTCCGTCTTGAGTAGGAGCATCGCCCCGCAAAAAGGCGGTCAGATCCCGCGGGTAATAAAAGCGCTCATTTTCGATGAACGAATGGGCGCCGGGGCCCAAACCTAAATACTCTTCATCCCGCCAGTAGGTAAGATTGTGCTGCCCTTCCCGGCCGGGATGGGCAAAATTACTGATTTCGTACTGACGGTATCCCGCCTGTTCCAATGCTTCACAGGCGAACAAATATAAATCAGCGGCCCGGTCATCATCGGGAAGAGTAAGCAAATCTCTTTGCCGGGCAAAGGGGGTACCTTCTTCAATTTTGAGTAAATAGGCGGAAACGTGGTCGGCTCCGCACTGCTTACAAAAATCTACGGAAGCGCCGATTTCCCGTTCTCCCTGGCCGGGCAACGCCAACATCAGATCAAGGGATACATTTTGAATGCCCGCTTTCCTTGCTTGCATCACCGCATCAAAGGCCTGATCCGCCGTATGCCGGCGCCCCAGCAGCTGTAATTCTTTAGGATTGGAGGATTGCAGCCCAATGGATGCGCGGTTGACTCCACCGGCGCTGGCGGCAGCCCAAATATCCGATAAATCCCGAGTGGGGTTGGCTTCCATGGTCACTTCGGCCGACGGCAGTACCGAAAATGAGGTGAAAACCGCTTTGAGTAAGCGTAAAAGACGCCTAGGGCCCAATTGGCTGGGGGTTCCGCCTCCCAGATAGACCGAATGTACCGGACGGCAAAGGGTGGCGCTCCAATGAGCAAGGGCCTGCTCCATGGCATCGATGTAGCGGTCCATGACGCTATCGTCAGCCGGTAGGGAATAAAAATCGCAATAAGGGCATTTTCCGTCACAAAAAGGAACATGCAGATAAAGCGCAAGGGGTGAACGGGACAAAACGGCAAACCTCCCTTTTTGAGGACAAAGCCTTCAAACCTACAGTAGATTAGCAAAATTTTAGAAGAAAATCAAGGTTCGAAATGGCCAAAAAGAACATGCTTTTTTTGGGCGTAAAAAAGCCCGGAGAATCAGGTTCCGGGCTTTTTGTGTGAACAATCAGGAATCGTCTTCCAGTTTCAGAACACTCATGAAGGCTTCCTGGGGCACTTCGACGGTGCCTAGCTGGCGCATACGCTTTTTGCCTTCTTTTTGTTTTTCCAGTAGTTTCTTCTTACGGGTAATATCACCGCCGTAGCATTTGGCCAAAACGTCTTTTCGTAGCGCTTTGACGGTTTCGCGGGCAATGATGCGCCCCCCAATGCAAGCCTGAATAGGCACTTCAAAAAGTTGCCGCGGGATTTTCTGCGACAGCTTTTCAGCCATACGGCGGGCACGGGGATACGCTTTGTCTGCGTGAATAATAAACGACAGTGCGTCCACAATTTCGCCGTTTAGCATAATGTCAAGTTTCACCAAGTTGGATTTCTGGTAACCGGCCAGTTCGTAGTCAAAGGAGGCATAGCCCCGGGTGCGGGATTTCAGCACATCGAAAAAGTCGTAAATGATTTCGTTCAGGGGCAGCAAATAGTGCAAATCCACCCGGTCCGCTTCGATATACGTCATGTCTTTGTAGACACCCCGGCGTTCCTGGCATAATTCCATAATACTTCCCACATACTCGCTGGGACTGTAAATATGGGCGTTGGCCATGGGTTCTTCGGCGGAACGGATTTCGGTGGGATCGGGGTAATTGGTCGGGTTATCAATAGCCACCACAGTTCCGTCGGTTTTTTCAATATGATAGACGACGCTGGGAGCCGTGGTGATCAGATCCAGGTTATATTCGCGTTCCAGCCGTTCCTGGATGATTTCCATATGCAAAAGCCCCAGGAAGCCGCACCGGAAACCAAACCCCAGAGCAATGGAGGTTTCGGGTTCAAATGACAAAGCCGCATCATTTAGCTGCAATTTTTCCAGGGCATCCCGCAAATCCCCGTAATGAGCGCCATCTGCCGGATAGACACCGCAGAACACCATGGGCTGGGCGGCGCGATAGCCGGGCAGCGCTTCGCTGCAAGGATTATTAGCCAGGGTAACCGTATCGCCCACACGGGCTTCCCGCACGTTTTTAATGGAAGCGGCAATATACCCGACTTCTCCGGCGGATAATTCTGCCGTCGGTTCTAACGAGGTAGCACGCAAATAACCGCATTCTACCACCGTAAATTCACTGCCCACGGCCATCATGCGAATCACGTCCCCGGGGTGTACGCAGCCTTCTTTGATGCGCACATAAACGATTACGCCCCGGTAGGCATCGTAATACGAGTCGAAAATCAGAGCCTGCAGCGGCGCAGTGGGATCACCGGTAGGCGCCGGTATATCAGACACGATCTTTTCCATGACCTGGTCAATATTGATGCCTTGCTTAGCTGAAATACGGGGGGCATCATCGGCCGGAATACCGATAATATCTTCGACTTCCTGGGCTACCCGGTCCGGATCGGCGGAAAGCAAATCAATTTTGTTGATAACGGGCACAATTTCCAGCCCGGCATCCACCGCCAGATAGGTGTTAGCCAGCGTTTGAGCCTCAATTCCCTGGGAAGCATCTACGATGAGCACAGCTCCTTCACAGGCAGCCAGCGAGCGGGATACTTCATAGTTAAAGTCAACGTGACCGGGGGTGTCAATCAGATTAAATACATAGTCGTTGCCATCTTTGGCGTGGTAATTTAAGGTAACGGCGTGGGCCTTGATGGTAATGCCCCGTTCCCGTTCCAAATCCATATTATCAAGCAGCTGATCTTCCATATCTCGCAGCGCCACCGACTGGGTTTGTTCCAGAATACGGTCGGCCAGGGTGCTTTTGCCATGGTCAATATGGGCCACGATGCTGAAGTTGCGAATGCGGTCCTGTGCTATACTCAAAAAGAATCACCTGGTTCCTTTCCTGTTCAAAAGAACATACACTTTATTATACCACAGAAAAAGTGTTTCTGTAAATTGGGGAAAAAGAAAACCGGCGGATAAGTTCCGCCGGTTTAACCGTTTTAATACGAAGGCGTGTAATCCAGTACAGCGGCCGGGTCGATCCGTTCCCCGTTGCTCCACAATTCAAAGTGCAGATGAGCCCCGTACGAATCGCCGGTGTTGCCCACATATCCGATAATTTCGCCCTGCTCTACGTACTGGCCTGAGGTGACGACTACACGGCTCATATGAGCGTATTGGGTAGCGTACCCGTCGCTATGACCAATCATAACATGATATCCCCAGCCATAGCCCCAGGTATCGCTGGTGTAAGCGGTAATGACCGTGCCGCTTTGTGCGGCTACAATGGGAGCCCCGTAAATACCGGCCCCCACAATGTCAATGCCCTTGTGGGTTCGTCCGCCGCCCATCCAACCATCGCCAACTTTGGTAAATCCGGGAACCGGCCATATGTACCCACTGCTCTGAATACCGCCGCCGGTATCCGGTGTGGGAGTCGGGGTAGGGGTAATCTCACTGTTGTCGTTACCTGTATCCGGAGTGGGAGTAGGAGTGGGCGTAGGGGTAGGAGTAGGTGTTGCCTTGGCCATTTCTTCCTGCCATTGTAATTGCAGACGGCCCATTTCGGCTTCCATCTCTTCGCTTTCCTGCGCGTTGCCCTCCAGCTGCTGGTTAATTTGCTCTTCCTGGTTTTGCAGCTCGGCCAAAACGGCGGCACTTTCTTCTTCCAGGGACGTGAGTTCTTCCTGTTTTTGCTCTAAGGCATCCCGTAATTCGCTGGCCGCCTGCCGGTCCGCTTTCAGCTGTTCCTGGTCTTCCTGCATAGCGGCCAAGTCAGCCCGCACAGATTCAATCAGCTCCGTATCATGACGGGTGATGGCGGAAAGAAACTGGTATTTCGTTGCAAAATCGACAATGCTGTCGCTGTTTAGTAAAATCTCCAGGGTGCTGGCGTTGCCTGTCATATACAACACCCGTAGCCGTTCTTTCAGCTTTTCAATGTCAGCATTCATGGAGGCGGAGGTTTCTTCCATGTTAGCCTGTTCTTCCAAAATACGGGCATCAAGTTCATCCAGCATTTGATTTGCGTTGTCAATTTCGCTCATCACAACGGATTTCTGTTCCTGCAACGTATCATAATAAGCTTGCTGTTCTTCTTCGTCCTGGCGCAGAGAATCGAGCTTTTCTTCCAGCTCTTCATTCTGCTCGGCCAGTTCTTCTTGCCGTTGCTGTAACTCTTCTTGCTGCTCTTCGATTTCCGAAAGTGTGTCGGCGCCAACGCCGGCACTGAGCATACTGACACACAGAAAAACAGCAATACCCCGATGCAAAAAACGGCGGCCATGTCTCATGGTAGAATCGTCTCCTTTCTAAGTCGTTCGGACTATCGTTTCTTTAACGGAAGCGCCCGCGATAGTTACTGTAGTATTTATCGCTAAGCAGGTGTTTTTTCTTCCGGCGAACCGGACGGCGCTGGTAACGGCGGCGACCGGTGGTACGATTGCCTGTGCGGTTGCTTAATAGCACAATAATCACGACCAATACACCAAGTCCAATGCACACCCAAGCAAGAATCCCGAGTAAATTCATGCGGCTGTTATCCGGGTTTTCTACATCCCCCGAAATACCCGCGTTTTCATCCAGTACATCAAGAGAACTGGAAAGCAAATCAGAGCTTTCTTCTGAATTTTCACTCACAAGCGAACTTTCTTCCGAAACGGCCGATGATTCTTCCGAAGTTGTCCCTGGATTTGTAAAAGCATCGGGCGTTGGAGTAGGGGAGGGGGTGGTAGTAGGTGTAGGCGTCGGGGTAGCCTTGGGGGTTGAAGCCGGTGTGGGCGTTGGGGTTGGTGTCGGTGTTGATTTCGGGGTTGGCGTAGGTGTTGGTTTCGGAGTTGGAGTAGGTGTGGGTGTCGGTGTAGGGGTTGGCGTATCTTCCGGTTCCGGGGTCGGAGTATTTTCCGGCTCCGGAGTGGGGTCAGTTTCTTCCGGCACATCCGGTTCCTGTGTTTCTTCTTCCGTTACCTGAATTGCTGTGTTTTCTTCCGCCAAAACGGTCATTGTATTCATAGAAAAGAGCACCAAAGCGGCTCCAAGAACCATCCATTTTTTCCATCGGTTCATAAAGGGATCTCCCTTCTTAAAAATAGACGGGTGCACAAAACGGCGCCCGTTTTATAGCGTAAAAAATGCGAAAAAAATCGAAAAAGGTCGCACTTCCCAAACATAAACATTATATCATTGTGCGAAT
>CAJKJS010000016.1 GCA_905200265.1 uncultured Oscillospiraceae bacterium | reverse complement strand
CCTGCTGCAGCACATCGCGGCCCCGGGCAAAATGGAACCGGACAAGATGATTGACGTTTTCCCGGAAGAAGCTGGAACCCGGCACGGCGGCTACGCCGATTTCCCGGATCATCCATTCGCAAAAGGCCAGGTCGCTCCATCCGGCAAACTGAGGCATTGTAAGAAAGTCGGAAATATCCATCAGCACAAAATAGGTGCCCTGGGGTACGGTGTAGGAAAGCCCCAGTTTTTTCAGTCCGTCGCAGAAGAAATTCCGTTTTTCGGTGTACAAGTCCTGCAAAGATCGGTAATAATCGTCGTCAAAGGAAATTCCAGTCACAGCGGCTTCCTGTAGGGGAGCGGGTGCGCCCACGGTGAGAAAATCGTGGACTTTTTTCGCGGCTTCGGCCACTTCGGGTGGGGCGATCATGTACCCCAGCCGCCAACCGGTGATGGAATAGGTCTTCGATAGGGAATTACACGTAATCGTGCGCTCCGCCATACCCGGCAGGGCGGCCATATATTCGTGGTGGTACGGGGCGAACACAATGTGTTCGTACACTTCGTCGGTGATGACGAACGTATCAAATTCGATGGCAAGCCCGGCGATATAGGTAAGTTCTTCCCGGGTGAATACTTTCCCTGTGGGGTTCGAGGGATTGCACAAAATGAGCGCTTTGGGCTTTTGGGCAAAAGCAGCCCGCAGTACATCCCGGTCAAACGAAAAATCTGGGGGCGTCAGCGGCACGTAAATGGGGTCAGCGCCCGACAAGATCGCATCGGCGCCGTAGTTTTCGTAAAACGGGGAAAACACCACCACTTTATCTCCGGGGTTACACACGGTCATCATGGCGGTCATCATAGCTTCTGTGCTACCACAGGTCACCACGATCTGCGTATTGGGGTCGACTTTCTGTCCGCTGAAATGTTCATGTTTGCGGGCGATGGCCTCGCGCAGGTTCTGGGCGCCGAAAGTTATGGAATACTGGTGCGGGCCGTCATAGGCCACCCGGGCCAGTTCATCCAAAATGGCGCGGGGCGGGTCAAAATCGGGAAAACCCTGGCTTAAATTGATGGCGCCGTATTGGTTGCTGATGCGGGTCATACGGCGAATGACAGAATCGGTAAACGTCATTACGCGGGCACTGAGTTCGGGCATGGGTTTCGCTCCTTTTTAACCGGGGCATTAAGGGGGCCTTCCGGTTCCAATTTCTTTTTTTACAGCATAGCCCAAAGAAAACCGGGGCGCAAGCTTTTTTGCGTAAAAAGAAAAAGGAGGGTTGAATTTTTGCCGCCGCCCCCTTCAAAAAAAACCAGAAAACCGGTATAATAAACCTTATATGAAAAAACGGGATCGGGCAGACCGGCCGACCCGGGAAACAGACCCCGGCTTTTGGCCGGCCCTTTGCAAAGGAAGAAGGAATCAGATGAAACAGTACAGCTATTTCCCCGGCTGCACCCTGAAGGAAAAGGCCCGCGAACTGGACCTGTATGCTCGCCAGTGTGCCGAGAAGCTGGGCTTTTCCCTGCAAGAGTTGCCCCAGTGGCAGTGCTGTGGGGCCGTATACCCCATGGCCAGCGATGAAATTGCGCCGAAACTGTCGGCTGTGCGGGCCCTGGAAGAGGCCCGGCAGCAGGGACAGGACCTTGTTACGGTATGTGCCGCCTGCCATCACGTGATCAAACGCGTCAATGACGACATGAAACAGGGTGGCGATATCGCATTTCGTGCCAACCGGTATCTGGGATTTGATATGCCCTATGAGGGACAGACAAAGGTGCTGCACTACCTGGAAGTGCTACGGGATGAAATCGGATTTGACGCCATTCGGGCCCGGGTGGAAAAGCCCCTGACCGGGGAAAAAATCGGGGCCTATTATGGTTGTATGCTGTTGCGCCCGTCGGGGGTTATGCAGTTTGATGATCCGGAATCCCCCAGCGTTCTGGAAAACCTGCTGGCGGCCCTGGGGGCCGAGCCGGTGGACTTCCCCATGCGCAATGAATGCTGCGGTGGTTACCGGGTGGTGGACGATCCGCAGGCCGCCGGAAAAGCGGCCCGCCGGGTCATTGAGAACGCCCTGAAAAACGGGGTGGAAGAACTGGTGACCGCGTGCCCGCTATGTCGGTATAATTTGAAAAAAGTGGCCGATGGGCAGATCCGCGTCAGCTACTTTACCGAAGTACTGGCCCGGGCGCTGGGCCTTTTAAAGGAAGGGGGCACAAACGCATGACGGTGACGGAAAAGGAAGTATCCAGGCAGATTTTGCAGCTGAGCGGGGCCGATGCGAACTCATGTATCCGGTGTGGGCGCTGTACGGCGGCCTGTCCCGTAGCCGGGCAGATGGACCAAAAGCCCCACCGTTTTGCCTCTCTGCTGCTGCATGGACAGGCAGATACGCTGCTCAGGAGCAACAGCATCTGGCTGTGCCTTTCCTGTATGGCATGCAGCGAACGGTGCCCCCGCGGGGTAGATCCGGCCCGTTTAGTGGAAGGCGTGCGGCAGTGTGCGGTGCGTCCCCGGGGCATGGCGCATTTTTCGCCGGACCAGGTGCCGGATGTGGTGGATGACGAAATGCCCCAGCAGGCCTTGATGGCGGCGTTGCGCAAATACCGGAAATAAGGGGGAGGAAAAAACAGTATGCCGAAAATTGGTGTTTTTGTCTGCCACTGCGGTTCCAATATCGCCGGTACGGTGGATGTAGAAAAAGTAGCGGCGGCCGCCAGGACGATCCCCGGGGTGGTCGTCGCCTGTGATTACCGGTACATGTGTTCCGAAGCAGGCCAGGAGACGATCACAAAGGCCATTCGGGAGTACGGCCTGGATGGGGTGGTGGTATGTTCCTGTTCACCCCGTATGCACGAAGCCACCTTCCGCCGGGCGGCGGAGCGGGAAGGGCTCAACCCCTATATGGTGGAAATTGCCAACATCCGGGAACAGTGTTCCTGGATTCACAAAAACCGGGAAGAAGCGACCGATAAAGCCATTGTCCTGATGCGGGCGGCCGTAGCGAAAGTCAAACGCGATACGCCATTAACCGCCGGGCGCAGCGGGGTGACCCGCCGGGCGCTGGTCATTGGCGGCGGTATTGCCGGGCTGTCGACGGCGCTGGATGTGGCTAACGCCGGGTACGAAGTGGATATCGTGGAAAAGGAACCCACCATTGGCGGCAAAATGGCACAGCTGGATAAAACCTTCCCCACATTGGACTGTTCGGCCTGTATTCTCACCCCGAAAATGGTGGAAGCGGCCCAAAATGAAAACATCCACCTGTATACCTACAGTGAAGTGGAAAAGGTGTCGGGTTATGTGGGGAATTTCACGGTGACCATTCGCAAAAAAGCCCGGTTTGTGAGGGAAGACCGCTGTACCGGGTGCGGCGCGTGCATGGAAAAATGCCCCAGCCGCAAAGCGAAAAATGAATTTAACTGCGGGCTGAATACCCGCAGTGCCATTTACATTCCGTTTGCCCAGGCGATTCCCAATGTGGCGGTGATCGATGCGCAGCATTGCCTGAAATTACAAACCGGCAAGTGCGGCGTGTGCGAAAAGGTGTGTGCTGCCGGGGCTATCGATTACACCCAGCAGGATGAACTCATCGAGCGGGAATACGGTGCGATCGTGGCCGCTACAGGCTTTCAGCCCATCCGGCCCAACCAATTTGGCGAATATGGCTACGGCCGGTATCCGGACGTGATTACCTCGTTGGAACTGGAACGGCTGATGAATGCGGCAGGGCCCACCGGCGGCGAACTGCGTTGCCCGTCCGACGGACGTAAGCCGAAAAACATTGTTTTTATTCAGTGTGTGGGCTCCCGCGGCCAGACCTGCCGGGATAAGAGCTATTGTAGCAAAATTTGCTGTATGTACACAGCCAAACACGCCATGTTGATCCGGGACCACTGGCCCGATATGGACGTGCATGTGTTTTATATCGATGTGCGTACCCCCGGCAAGAATTTTGACGAATTTTACCGCCGGGCAGCTGAAGAATATCAGGTGGATTACCGCAAAGGCCAGGTCGGCAAAGTATACGAAGAAGACGGGCACCTGATAGTGCAGGGCAGTGATTTACTGGAAGACCGCCAGGTGCTGATGCCGGCCGACTTGGTAGTGCTGGCGGTGGCGGTGGAACCGTCGCCCGATGCCCGGAAACTGGCGACCATGCTCACCGCCAGTATGGACACGAACGATTTCTTTACCGAAGCGCACCCCAAACTGCGCCCGGTGGAATCCCCCACAGCCGGTATTTTCCTGTCGGGCATGTGTCAGGGGCCGAAGGATATCCCCGAAACCGTGTCCCAGGCCGGGGCGGCGGCGGCCAAGGTGATTGGGCTGCTCAGCAAAAAAGAACTCACGGCGAATCCCTGCACCGCACACCCGGAAGAAGTGCGTTGTAACGGATGCGGTGAATGCGAAAAGGTGTGTCCCTATGGGGCCATTTCCTATGAAGAAAAGGAACTGCGCGTGATGGGTGGCCGGGAAAAACGACGGGTCGCCGTCGTGAATACAGCCCTGTGCCAGGGGTGCGGCGCCTGTACGGTGGCTTGCCCCAGCGGTGTGATGGACTTGCAGGGCTTTTCCAATCGACAAATTTTGGCGGAGGTGGACGCAATATGCCGGTAAAGGAATCGTTTACGCCCAAAATTGTGGCGTTTTGCTGCAACTGGTGCAGCTATGCCGGGGCCGATCTGGCCGGCAGCAGCCGGCTCAGCTACCCGGCGGATGTAAAGATTATCCGCGTGCCCTGTTCCTGCCGTGTGAATCCCATGTTTCTGTTGCGGGCCTTCCAAAAAGGGGCCGACGGGGTCATTTTGTGCGGGTGCCATCCGGGGGACTGCCATTACAGTACGGGCAATTATTATGCCCGCCGCCGGATGACGCTGCTGTTTTCCATGCTGTCGTACTTGGGCATTGAAAAAGAGCGCACCCGGGTGGAATGGGTCTCGGCTGCAGAAGGCGCCCGGTTTGCAAGTGTGATGAATGACTTTGTGGGGACTGTGCAGAAATTGGGCCCCTGCAGAAGGCTGGAGGACGTGCGATGCAAAGAATAAAAGAAACGCTTACGCACTGGCTGCAAAGCGGGCAGGTCGATAGAGTGCTGGGCTGGAAAGAAGGCGACATGCCCGGGCTGCGCGAACCGGCTTTTTTTGAGAAGGCCGAGGAACTAAAATCGCTGTGCTATGATGCGTTCTGTGGCCCGAACCTGAGTAAATTCCTCATCGCAGCAGGGGAAAAGGACGGCGTGACCGCCGTGCTGCTCAAACCCTGCGACAGTTATAGCCTCAATGAACTCATCCGTGAAAACCGCGTCCAGCGGGACCGGGTGAAAATTCTGGCTGTCCCCTGTGAGGGCAATGTAGACCCGCGGGTTTTCGAAAACCGCGGGGTACTATCGGTCAATATAGAGGGGGATCAGTTGCATCTCATGACCCTGTATGGCGAAGAAAGCGAACCGCTTGCTCGTTGCCTCTTAGAGCGGTGTACGGTGTGCCGCGGCGGCCGTCACGCGGTTTATGATGAGTTACTTTGCCCCGAAGCGGAAGAAACGCCCCAAAAGGGCGACCGGTTCCAGGGCGTGCGGGAACTGGAAGAAAAAAGCGAAGAAGAGCGGTATGCGTTCTGGCAAGAGACGTTTTCACGGTGTATTCGCTGTAATGCCTGCCGCAATGCGTGCCCGGCGTGCAACTGCCGGGAATGCGTGTTTGACGGCGCGGCCCTGGATAGCCGCCAAAAAGCGGCCGCCGTGCCGTTTGAAGAATCGCTGTTCCATATTGTGCGGGCATACCATGTGACGGGCCGCTGCACCGATTGCGGGGAATGCAGCCGGGTATGTCCCAGCCACATTCCGCTGCATCTGCTCAATCGGAAGATGATTCTGGATATCAATACGCTATATGGCCCCTACCAGGCGGGGGACTCCGATACGGGGCGCAGCCCGCTGACGGATTACACCCCCGATGACTGCGAACCCAATGAAGGGAAAGGAGCGTGATCCCCGTGAAAAAATTGGAAAAAGACCGGCTGCCGGCTTTTTTACAGCAGATCGGGGATAAAATGCCCCTATTTGTGCCGGTGCAAAAAGAGGAAGGCGCGGTATTTACCCGGTGGAACCCGGAGGTAACACCGCAGCTGGGGGCCGTACGTACCGTGCGCTCGCCCAAAGACCTGTTTTTCCCCCAGTGCGAAGCGCTGTACACCCTGAAAACAGAGCAGGGAAAACTGCAAATCGCGCCCCAAAAGCGGGCAGAAGAACCCTTTGCCGTATTTGGCATGCGCGGGTGCGATGCACGGGCCTTGCAGGTGCTGGACCAGGTGTTTTTAACGGAACCGGTCGATACCTTTTATAAAGCCCGGCGGGAAAACGGCGTGCTGCTCACGCTCGCCTGCCGCCGTCCGGATACAGCGTGCTTTTGCACCGTGTTTCAAAATGACCCGGCGGACCCGCTGGGAGATGTGTGTCTGGTGGAAGGGGATACCTGTTTCTTCCTTATGGCCAAAACGGAAAAAGGGCAGGATTTCCTCGACCGGTTTGCTTCCCTTTTGACCCCTTGCGAGGAACCGGACGAAACCGCTTGCCGGAAGGAACAGGAAAACATCCGGGCCATTGCCGCCCGGCTGCCCCTTCGCGATCTGTCGCTGGAAGGATGGGGCCCGGGGCAAACGGACGCAAGGTTTTCGGACCCCCGGTGGGACGCCTTATCGAAAAACTGTTTAGGGTGTGGCACCTGTACGTTTGTGTGCCCGGTGTGCCAGTGCTATGACCTGCACGATTATGATACCGGCCACGGGGTGATTCATTACCGGTTCTGGGATTCGTGTATGTACGAAGACTTTACCCGTATGTCGGCAGGGAACAACCGCCCTACCCGCATGCAGCGGTACCGCCAGCGCTTTATGCACAAATTGGTGTACGGCCCCGAAAATAATAACGGGCTGTATGGCTGTGTGGGTTGTGGGCGCTGTGTGGTCAAGTGTCCGTCGTCCCTGCACATTGTGCAGGTGCTGCGGAAAATGCGAAAGGAGGAAGAGCATGCCAAGCTGTAACGAACCTCTGATCCCTCAGGTGGGGGTTATCACGGCCATTACGGAACAGACGCCCGATGTGCGTACGTTCCGCATTGAAAAGCCGGAAGGGGGCAAACTGTTCCTCCATCAGCCCGGCCAATGCGCCATGATCGGTGTGCCCGGGGCGGGGGAAGCCATGTTCTCCATCACCTCGTCGCCCACTCAGAAAGATTATCAGGAATTCAGTATTAAGCGCTGCGGCAGTTTGACCGATGTGCTCCATGCGTTAGGACCCGGCGACTGTGTCACGGTGCGGGGCCCGTATGGCAACGCATTCCCGGTGGATACAGCATTAAAAGGAAAAAATCTGTTGTTTATCGCCGGGGGCATTGGCCTGGCGCCGCTGCGTTCCGTGATTCGCTATGCCATGGACCGGCGGCAGGGGTACGGCACCATCCATATTGTATACGGGGCCCGCTCCAAAGAAGATTTGGTGGACCTTGCGGAAATCGAAACCATGTGGAAGAACCAGCCCGACGTGCATGTGTACCTGACGATTGACCGCCCCCAGGAAGGATGGGACGGCCATGTGGGATTTGTACCCGATTATGTGCGGGAACTGCCCGTGGATCTGAGCCAGACAGTGCTGGTATGCGGCCCGCCCATTATGATCAAATTTGTGCTGGCGGCCCTGACGGATTTGGGGTATCGCAAGGACCAGGTGTACACCACCCTGGAACTGCGCATGAAGTGCGGCATCGGCAAATGCGGACGCTGCAACATCGGCGGCAAGTATGTGTGTAAGGACGGCCCGGTCTTCCGCTGTGACGAGATCGGCGAGCTGCCTGATGAATATTGACGGGGGGAACAACATGAGCGAAACAGTCAACGTTTTCTTTTTTGGCAAACGGTACGAAGTGCCCGCCGCCCTGACCATTATGGAAGCTATGGAATATGCCGGGTATGAACTGGTGCGGGGCTGCGGTTGCCGTCATGGCTTTTGCGGGGCATGTGCGGTGATTTACCGGATTAAGGGCCACAACGAACTGCGCACAGCGCTGGCTTGTTCGACCCAGGTGCAGGACAATATGTATGTAGCGTCCTTGCCGTTTTATCCGTCGGACAAGCGCACCTATGAACTGGAAAACCTCACCCCCGGCAGTCGGGTTATGATGGACCTGTACCCGGAAATTTACAGCTGTATCGGCTGTAACGCCTGCACCAAAGGCTGTCCCCAGGGGCTTTCGGTGATGCAGTATATCGCCTGCGCTCAGCGGGGTGATTTGGAACAGTGTGCCCGGCTGTCTTTTGACTGCGTAGGGTGCGGCATTTGTATGTCCCGCTGCCCGGCGGGCATTTCCCATCCCATGGTTGGGGAACTGGCCCGGCGGCTGACAGGGCGGTATATTCTGCCTCAGAGCGGCCATGTAAAAGAACGGGTGGAAGAAGTCAACGCCGGCCAGTTTGATGAGGAAATTGAGCGCATTATGCAGAAACCCATTGACGAGATCATGGAACTGTATAATAACCGGGATATTGAAAAGTAAGGAGGGCCAGTGGGTATGGAAAAACAGGTTACACAGAAGATGAAAGCGGAGATTACCCGGGATATGGCCCTTTCGATTGGGCAAGTGGAGAAAACCCGGGAAGCCCGTATGAAAACAGAACCCCGTCGCATGACCGCACAGGAAAAAGACGACCTATTGCGGCAGTACCACCCCGATTATCGGGAGGATGGTTTTGTCGTGTTACAGGCCGGTCCCAACCGGGGCAGCAAGGTGCCCCGGGAACTAGGCGCCCTGTTGCAGGGCGAAAGCCGGGTGCTGCACTTAAAGCAAAACTTTGATTCGGCTGATTATGAAGCGGATGTGCTGATTATCGGCGCGGGGGGCGCCGGATGCTCGGCTGCTCTGGAAGCCCAGGCGGCGGGCGCTTCGGTACTCATGGTCACCAAGCTGCGCATGGGCGACGCCAATACCATGATGGCAGAAGGCGGCATTCAGGCGGCGGATAAACCCAACGATAGCCCGGTGCGCCATTATCTGGATGCTTTTGGCGGTGGCCATTTTGCTGCCCGGCCGGAACTGTTGCGCCGTCTGGTCATGGAAGCCCCCGATGCCATTGCCTGGCTGGAAAAACTGGGGGTCATGTTCGATAAAACCGAAGATGGCACCATGGTAACGACCCACGGCGGCGGTACCTCCCGCAAGCGTATGCATGCCTGTGCCGACTACACCGGGGCTGAAATCATGCGCACCCTGCGGGACGAAGTCCAAAACCGGAAGATTCCGGTGCTGGAATTTACGTCGGCCGTGGAACTGCTCAAGGATGAAACGGGCCGGGTGACCGGTGCTGTGCTATTAAATATGGAAACCGGCGAATGGCTCATTGCAAGGGCCCGTACGGTGATTTTGGCAACCGGCGGAGCAGGGCGCCTGCACTACCAGGGGTTCCCCACCAGCAACCACTACGGGGCCACGGCCGACGGATTGGTGCTGGCGTACCGGGCAGGAGCTCCGCTACTATACCCCGACACGATTCAGTACCATCCCACCGGGGCGGCGTATCCCGCCCAGATTTTCGGGGCCTTGGTCACCGAAAAAGTGCGGTCTCTGGGAGCTATGCTGGTCAATCGGGAAGGTGAAGCCTTTATGCACCCGCTGGAAACCCGCGACGTGGCAGCCGCTGCCATTATCCGGGAATGTAAAGAACGGGGCAACGGCGTGCCCACCCCCGGCGGCCAGGCTGTATGGCTGGATACTCCCATGATCGAGAAGATCCACGGAGAGGGCACGATTGAAACCCGTATTCCCGCCATGCTGCGCATGTTTATGAATTACGGCATTGATATGCGCAAAGAGCCCATTTTGGTGTATCCCACGCTGCACTATCAAAACGGCGGGGTGGAAATCAATGGGGACGGCTTTGTGCCGCAGGTCGAAAATCTGCTGGCTGCCGGGGAAGTGGTCGGCGGCATTCATGGCCGCAACCGCCTAATGGGCAATTCCCTTTTGGATGTGATCGTCTTTGGCCGCCAGGCGGGACGGGCCGCAGCCGAAAAAGCCAAAACCGTACAGCCCGGTGTCCTCAGTCTTATGCATGTACAGGCGTTCGAAAAAGAACTCCGGGAAAATGGGGCGCTGTCCGGCGAAGTATCGCCGCGGCTGCTGCCGCACTACGCCCGTAAAGGCGCCGATAACTGTAAAAAATATTTATAAAGATTTCTGTGGGAAGGGATTCTGCTTTTGCAGAGTCCCTTTTTCATGCCGGCCCGTTTTGCTGCATACCTATAAAAAGGTTTAGCAAGAAGAAGGGAGGGCGACACATGGAGGAAACAAAAATCAGTAAAGGCAGATTGGCGGTATTATGTCTGGTACTGGCGGCCATGTTGGGATTGTGGTTATGGGTAAAACCTGGGGATGCACAGGCGGCAACGGAAGAGAAAACCGAAGAAACGGCTTTTTCCGTATCGGGGGCCACCGCCGACGAGCGCCGGGCTTTTTTGCTGCAATATGGATGGGAAATCGAAATGCCTGAAATGGAAAAGAAAATCATTACATTTCCGGAAAAGTTTGACGAAATATACACGGCGTATAACAAAGTGCAAAAAACCCAGGGAATGGATTTGCTGCCCTATGCCGGAAAAAACGTGGAACAGTATACCTACCGGGTGGTAAATTTTCCCGATGAGAGCCGCACCGTGCAGGCGGTTTTACTTATTTATGAAGGAAAGGTGATCGGCGGCGATCTTCACACCGTAGAACTGGACGGCTTTTTAAGCGGATGGAAAGGACCCATTGGGGAGTCATCCTCTTCCTAAAAAAGCGCATATTCTTCTCTTGTTTCGTCATGGGAAAAACGGTATAATTTTATCGGAATACCCTGAAAGGGAGGGTGCCATGATGGAGGGGAAAAAAGAGAGACTTGACCGGGTGTTGGTTCTGAACTGCGCCGGCAGCCGGAAGCAGGTGGGGCAGCTGATTCGTTCCGGACAGGTAACGGTGAACGATCTGGTGGTGCGGCGTCCGGAACAGAAAGTGGACCCCGATTGTGACCGGATTTGTGTGAAGGGTACCCAGTTGCCCATGGGCCGGTACCTCTATATTATGATGAATAAGCCGGAAGGCGTGTTGTCGGCTTCCCGGGACCCCAAAGCCATGACGGTGGTGGATCTGCTGCCGGAACAATGGCAGCGGCCCGGGATGTTTCCGGCTGGCCGGCTGGATAAAGATACCACAGGGTTTCTGGTGCTGACAGATGACGGGGCTTTTGCGCACCGCATGCTGGCTCCACGCAGCCATGTGGATAAGGTCTATGAAGCGCAATTGGACAAACCGGTCACCCGGAAAGACCAGGAAAAATTTGCCAAAGGCATGGATCTGGGGGATTTTATTACCCTGCCCGCTGAGATGGAACCGATCACTCCCGACGGAAAGACAGCGCAAGTGATTTTACATGAAGGGAAATTCCACCAGGTAAAACGCATGTTTGAAAATTGTGGAAAAAAGGTGCTCGCTTTGCGCAGAATTCGCATAGGTGTAGTCGAAATTGACAAAAATCTGGGCCCGGGCGAGAGTCGTGAAATGACAAAAGAAGAATGCGAGCAGCTGTTTTTGCACGACTTTTGTTAAAAGAAAACAAAGTTCCATCCTCTATTTTTATGATTAGGACTTTTTGCTAAACAAAGGTGCCAAAGTTTGGGCAAATGAAACCTATCCATTTCCGGCGGAATTTGATATACTAACATGCAGACGGATGCTTATTGATATGGAGTTGTATCTGGATATAAGCAAAAATCGAGAACGAATGTTTTCAGGAGGTCAATTATGGCAAGTGTAACTTTGAAGAACGTCTATAAGATTTATTCCGGTGGGGTAACGGCTGTTACCGATTTCTGCCTGGATATCGCTGATAAGGAATTTATCATTCTGGTAGGTCCCTCCGGTTGCGGTAAATCCACCACCCTGCGTATGATCGCCGGCCTGGAAGAAATTTCCAAAGGCGAACTGTACATCGGCGACACCCTCGCCAACGATGTGGCCCCCAAGGACCGCGACATTGCCATGGTGTTCCAGAACTATGCTCTGTATCCCCATATGACCGTATTTGATAACATGGCGTTCGGCCTGAAACTGCGCAAGACTCCGAAGGATGAAATCAAGCGCCGTGTAGAAGAAGCCGCTCGCATTCTGGATATCTCTCACCTGCTCGACAGAAAGCCGAAGGCTCTGTCCGGTGGTCAGAGACAGCGTGTTGCTCTGGGCCGTGCTATCGTGCGTGATCCTAAGGTGTTCCTGCTGGACGAACCGCTTTCCAACCTGGACGCTAAGCTGCGTGCTCAGATGAGAACGGAAATCGCCAAGCTGCACCAGAAGCTGGGCACCACGTTCATTTACGTAACGCATGACCAGACCGAAGCTATGACCATGGGCGACCGCATCGTGGTTATGAAAGACGGTTTCATTCAGCAGGTGGATACGCCTCAGAACCTGTATGATCTGCCCTGCAACGAATTCGTAGCCGGCTTCATGGGCTCTCCCCAGATGAACTTCGTCGATGCAACGGTTGGCAAGAACGACAAGGGCCTGACCCTGACGTTCGGCAACTGCACGCTGAATGTGCCCGCCAACAAGGCAGAAGGCACCAACCTGGCCGACTATGTTGGCAAGGAAGTTGTATTCGGTATCCGTCCTGAAAACGTCAGCGATGATCCCGAATTCCTGGAAAATGCTCATGGCGCTGTTACCGAAGCTAGCGTAGAAGTAACGGAACTGATGGGTGCTGAAATCTATCTGTACCTGAACTGCGAAGGCAATGCCATCACCGCTCGTGTAAAGCCCACCTCCACCGCCAAGTCCGGCGATACGATCAAGATTGGCTTCGACATGAACAAGATGCATGTGTTCGACAAAGAAACGGAAAAGACCATCCTAAACTAATTCTTTGTTTTGATCGATTTCCCGTAGAGATTGGAGCGGGCCGTACATTGTACGGCCCGC
>CAJKJS010000015.1 GCA_905200265.1 uncultured Oscillospiraceae bacterium | reverse complement strand
CTTTTACCGGTATTTTTTTTCGGCCTGCTGGCAAAGGGGGCAAAAAGGGTACCGTTCCATACGGCAGCAAAATTCTTCCACCCACCGGATTCTGGCCTTTTCCGCCGTGAACTTAATGGACGCCAAGGTGTTTTCTACCGGCCCTTCACAGGTAACGGAAAACCGGCTTTCATGGTCGTAATACGGGCATACGGCCCGGCATATCCCGGCAAAGGTTACCCCCTGCCCGCTTCTTTCCTCGATCTGCATATGGTGCCCCCTTCCCAAATAAAAAAACCTCTTCTATTTCTCTATTATACCGGCTCTCCTGTCCCATAAACCTCCCTTTGCCCGAGAAAAGCGAAACTTTGTTCGATTTTTTGGCCGTAAAAAAGCCCCCTTTATGGAAAAGGGGGCTTTGGGTTCAGGATTCTTTCGGGCAACTTACCTGGCTGGTTGCCGGGCTAATGGCCGTGCAGTCTGCCGGGCCTTTGGCCCAATCATTGGTTCGGTAGTCGGCCTCGCTACTTGCTTAGCAATCTTCCCGGCTATTTACCTGGCAAGCTGCCGCGCCGTCTGCCTCACATTCCGTCTGGCAGGCCGGTAGCGCACCGGAAGCTTTGCGTTCGCTTTTGATTTCCTGTTCCAGGTTTCGCATGTTCTGGGTCACCCGCCCGAGCATCTCGTAAAAGTTCTGGAGTTCTTCGGGGGAAAACCCGGTAAAAGCCGCTTCTTCCACCCGGTTAAACCGTTCCCGGGTGCATTCGAGCAGCGCCTGGCCTTTTTCGGTGATGGAAACCTGATGGAACCGCCCGTCTTTTTCATCGGGCAGCCGGGATACATACCCGTCGGCTTCCAGTTTTTTCAGCGTTACCGCCACCGCCGCCGGACTCTTTTTCATGTCGTTGGCAATGCGGGTTTGGGAAATGGCCGGATTCCGGCTGACAAACAGCAGGGTGTGGTGTTGGGTACGGTACAGCTTTAATCCACTCATCATCAGGTCAAACACCCGGTGGTGAACCTGGTTGCACTCGATCATCGCTTTGGTGGTACGGGTTTCCAAACTTCCTTCTTTGTCCTGCATGGCGCCTCCCGTCCTTTCCCTTCATTTTTATTTTTATTATACTCTTTTTTTTCACATACGCAAGCCTTTCTGCGCCGCGTATTTTTCCAGCAGCTTCTTATAAAGCGACGTAACCCCCTGTTTCTGGGCCAGGTAGGCCTTTTGTCCGTCGGTAATGCCGTTAAAGTGGTAAATAATCGACGCAATGTCGCTGGGGGTGGCCCCCTGGTAACGGGCCTGGATCAGCGTCGCGTAGTAGTGGTCTTTCACCGGCGTTTTGTCGATTTCCAGTTCGTCGTCCGACTCTTTTTTCTTCGACGAAGAACTGCTCGACGAAGAGCTGGACGAAGCGCTCTTCGCTAGGGAAGCGGCCAGCTTTTGCTGCTGCAGGGCGTATTCCTTTTCCCAGTTTGCCTGGGCCAGGGCATCCTGCTGCTGTTGGTAGGCAAAATCCCGGTCGTCTTTTGCCTTCTGGTAGGCGGCTTCCTGTTCCTTCTGCCAGGCGGCTAAGGCGCTTTCATACTGGCCAAAGTCCCGGTCGTACCATTCGTCGGCGCGCCCGGCATAGTAATCCCGATCCGTATAATAATCCCCCACGGTATCCCGGTACCGGCCATAGGCCGCTTCTTCCAGCGCCTGCAACAGCGACAGGTTTTCCCGCATATCCGCCCCCGTATCCTGGTACCGCTGGTAGGCGAGTTCATACAGCTGCGGCGCTAAACTTTGCAGCCCGCTGAGGCTCGCTTCGTAGCTTTGCTGGCCCACCGTCTGGCTGTAGCTGCTGCCATACCCGCCGGTGAGGGCGGCGGCCTGGCCCATGGTGTCCCGCATGGCCCGGTTGCCGAGGACCATATACTGTTCCTTCATCTGCTGATATAGGGGGTCCGAGGAAATATCATACTGGAATTCCTCCCGGTCGAGCACCGAGGCGAGTAAGTCTTCGATTTGCTGACCATAGGCGCTTTCATATTCGCCGGGCTTATTCTGTTCCCATTTTGTGAGCTGGTTCTGGGCGTTTTGCGCCTGGGAACTGGGTTTATACACCGGCTTTGTAGACGACTGGGTTTTCGATGCGGTGCTGGTCGTTTTTTTACTGGTAGAAGAGCTTGTCTTCGTACCCGACGATGGGGTGGTCGTGGGGATTTTCAAAATACTGCCGGCATAAATGAGATTGGGGTTTTGAATATGGTTGAGCGATTGCAGCGTGCTGACGGTGGTGCCGTATTTTTGTGCAATGCCCGACAGGGTATCCCCTTTTTTAATCGTGTAGTTTTTGGTTGCACTCACACTATTACCTCCTTTTCTTTATGATGCTTCGCCGGTTTCGTTAGGCTGCTCTGATTCTATCAATTCCTGATCCGCTATATATACCTGAGAATCATCGGTTTTTCCCTGCTCTCTACTTTCCAGGGCTTCCACCCGGGCCAGCAGCTGCTGCACGGCATAGAGGAGCGGCGCGATCAGTTCCCCGTAATTGAGGCCCCAGGAGAGTTCCTCATCGGGTATATCGGAGGAAAACCGGCTCTCGTTCCCGTTTTCGTCCACCCTGGCGGCCTGGTAGAGGGATAGATCCCCCATACCGGTCTCTTTGGCGGTTTTCGCGACCTCCTGGGCGATGAGCCCTAAATGGGTGCGGCCTCCTTCCCCGTTTTTTAAGGTATACGAAACCGGCGAGAGCGCCCGGATAAAGGCGATTGCTTTTTCACTGAGGGGCGCGATATTCTCTTTATCTTTTTTGTCCGACTGGGTGATGGTGTTGGTAAAATATCCGGTGTTCCACCGGTACCCCGAGGAACCCAAATACGCCTGGCTGTTGACGGTGGGGCGGAACAGGAACCGCTGTTCCCCTTCCACTTCGCCGTACCATTCGAGAAAACCGGTTTTGCTGGCGCCGTTTTTAATGCCAAACCGAAGCCCCGTCTGGCTGGGCTGCCAAATGGCGGCGGTCCATCCGGTTTCCACCCCGTACAAAAACCGCAGCTGGTCTTTTAAGTGCACCATCCCGTTATAATAACAGGGAAAATAAAAGCGCATATACCGGTCCACATCGTCATACCGCCACACAATTTCGGCCCCGTTCTTTTCATCCTGCATGCCAATGCCGGTGGTCGACGTGGCATTCCCGCCGTAAAACTTCATCTGGTGGAAGTTTTCGCTCCCCTCCGGCGACATAAAATATAGGTTTTTCTGTTCCGGGGCCGTTAAGCCGCCCATATAGGCGTAGCTGGGCAAAAAGGTCTTTTTGTACCCGCGCAAATCGGTGCAGTCGCTTTCCTCCGCCGTTTTGCCGAAGGCGATGCCCGCCGCTTCCCTTTTGACGTCCCAGGCAAACCGGCGGGTGGGCACGCTGATGCGCTTTTGCACTTTGTTGCCCACCGTGTCCTTTACGGTCAGCACCACTTCATACACCGATTCGGCGCTGGCTGTTTCGCTCAGGGCGGTTTCCTGGCCGGACAAAAGCGTACCGGTAAACGTTTGCAGCGTGCCGCCTTTGGGGCCAAACCGGACGGTGACCGTATCGCTGTTTGACCCGGCTTCGGTAATCCGCCACCTGGCGGTCACAAACAGCCCGGTGCCCGCGTCGTCTTCCTGCCAGATGCCGTTTTGCTGCTTCATGCGCCTGGCGGACAGGGATGTGATCACCGGCGCTTCATAGGAAAGCACCGATACCGTGGCGCTTTTTTTACTCATGCGCCCGCGGCTGTCGGTGACCGCCAGGGTGATGGAATGGTTGCCTGCGGTTTTGATGGCGCTGCTTACATACGAAACGGCGGTTTTTACCGGCAGCGAAGCGGTCAGCCCCCCGCCCGACAGGGTGATGGTTTTTAAAGAAGCCCCGTCCCCCGGCTGTACGCTGGCTTTTACGCTCACTTTCGCGTACCCCATAAGCAGCGCCCCGGCTTTCTGCCCGGTGCCGGTCAGGGAAAACCCGCTGATGGACGGCGCCACGCTGGACGGCACCGTCACCGTCAGGGTTTTGGAAGCGCGGCCCACCACCGTACTGCCCCGGCGGGTTTCCAGCGCCAGGGTAGCGCTCCCCTTTGTCACCCGGGGCATGGCGTCCAGCGCCGCTTTCGGCACGGTAAACGAAAAGCTCTCGGTTAAATTCCCCGACGCGCTGCGGCTGACGGTACTTTCACAGCTGCCCAGGGAGAAAATGAGCCGGTGGGAAAACCCGTCGTCCTGTTTTTTGATCGTCACCGTCACCGCATCCCCCACCGCCACCGATGACGTCGATAGGGAAAAGGACGACGCTCTTGGGATCACCGGCAGGGATACCGTATAGCTTTTTTTGTCGCTCTGCAAAATGGTGGGGATGCTGATCTGCCCCGTTACCGTCAGAGAACGGCTGCCGTCGGAATTATGGGAGACGGTTACGCTCTTTTCCAGTAAACAAATGCCGTTACCGCTGCTATAGACAATCTTTTGCGACGGGGTAATGGACTGGGTCAGGGTGGTGCCGCCCACCGTGACCGTAGCGGTACCGCTGCCGTAGGTGGTGTACCCGGTGTTCGTGCGCCGGGCGTACAGCCGCACGGTCAGGGACGACGTGTTATTTTCCACACTCTGGCTATTCACCACCACTTGCAGGCGCATTTTGATATATTGATTGGATGTGGCTAAATCGCCGCTGGTATAAGTCTTAACGGCCAAACGCATGCCCTCCTTTTATTCGCTTTCTTCCCGCAGCCACCCTAAACCAAAATTCCCGTTTTCCCGCACCTGCATGGCGTACCGCCCCAGGGCTTCGTACCCATAGGTCATTTTGCCGGTGACCTGGGCTTCGGTGATATACAGCCGGTTTTGGGAGATATACGCCACTTCCGCCCCGCCGTCCAGGAACGACAGCCGGTCGCTGGCCAGCCGGGCGGCAAAGGGCATGCTCTCCACCACTTCGCCGTCGATTTCCGTTTCCACCGTGCGGCCAATGAGCAGCCCGTCCGCCGAAAAGCGGAAATACGCATTGATACTCTGGTTTTCCACTTCTTCTCTTGCGGTGACCGAGGCGATCTGGGTAAAGGTAGCGGTCAAATCCTCCGCCGTTTGGGTAATGCTGGACGACAGATGTTCTTCCAGCTCCCCCAGTTCGGAACGGGCGGCGTAGGTTTCCTGCACCTGGGACACAATGCGGTCCTCCTGTTCCTGCAGGGAGGTTTCAAACGACAGCGTCACACTTTGGGCGGTTTCCACAATGCGGTCCATGAGGGTTTTAAATTCCTTTTGCGCCGCTTCTTCCCGGCTGACGATCTTCTCCCCGGCGGCTTTGGCGTCGGCGGCAATTTGGTTGAGTTTTTGCTGCAAACCGGGGGACAGGGAGTCTTCCCCCATGTTCCACAGCGCCAGCTGCAAGCGCTCCGATAATTCGCACAAATAGGAGCGGATGACAAACAGTTTCTGGTCGGTGCTGCCGGTGAGCACCGGCGTATCCGGCAGAACAAGGCTCACAGATCACTCCCCCTTTCCCGCAGGCGGTGCAGGGCGATGAGCGTAACCTGTCCGGTACCCTCCAGCTTTAACCGGCAGGTGTCGCACCGTCCGGGGATAAGGGGCAGCGTAAACCGGCCGGTATAGCGGGCCGTAAACGTCCCCTTTGGTTCCCACTCGCCGCCGTCCCGGCTCAGGGACAGCCGGCAAAAGGCGCCTTCTTCCATCAAAAGCCGCACCTGCACCCGGCGATACACCTTTTGTCCCGGCAAATCCATGCCGAGCCGCCCGGTGACAAAGCAAAAGGGGATATCTTCTTCCTTTTCGCCCCCCGGGCCTTCCAATAGCAGGGACGACCCTTGTGCCGCCGTGCGAATCAGCGCCCCCTGCCTCGTTAAAAACCACACTTCCCCCGCCATGCCGGCAAAATCCATCACGTCGCTGTCATCTTCCCGGTACCAGGTCCCGTTTGGCTCTTCGTACCGCAGGAAATGGGATTGGCCGTTTTCCTCCTGCCCCATTAACACATACACGCCCCGGCCATAGCCGCCCCGGGCATTTTGCAGCTGTAAGGGGGATAGGGCGCTGTCAATCCGGGCCGGCTGCCCCCCGGCATAGGCATACACGCCCCCCGGGCCCTGGTAGTAAAGGGTTTCGCTGCCGTTTTGCAAACTTTTGGCGCACCCGTTTTTGACCCCCGGCCCGTGCACCGTCACCATCTGGAAATTGGACGGCAGCGTGCCATACAGCCGGTGCAGCACGTCCTCTTTAAAAAACACCACGCTGCTGCCATAGGCGATGCAGCCGGTAAACGCCCCCGGCGTGCCCACGGTTACCGTATAACTGTCGGTCGATAACCCCTCAAAACAGGAAAAGTTTGTCGGGTCGCCCAGGCGGCTGGCGTAAATTTCGTGCTTTTCACTGTTGCAGCCCCACAGCCGGTTGGCGTATTCGCATATGTAGTCCATGTCGGGTAATGTGCGGCTGAGTTTTACCCCAGCGGGAAACGTGAGCGTATTACTTAAAATCCCGGCAATTACCAGACTGTCTTTTTCCCGCCCATAGATCACATGGGTACCGTTTAGCACCCCGGCGTTTTCGAAGGTCACCCCGTCATACTGGGCAAAATTTTCCCCGATCCCCGGGCTGCTTACTTTCAGGTTCGTGCTCTCGATCGTACTCCACAGCCCGGTCGCCGCACTGTACATTTTCAGGCACGCCGTTTCGCCGCTTGTATCCAGCCACACCTGCCCGGCTTTGGGGTCGTCGGGGGCCGTGGGGGATGAAACATACTCATACGCTTCCCCGTCCCCCCGGCACAGGGTCACCACCGTTTCCCCGGTGGTAACGAAAGTCGCTTCCAGGGGCTCTACCGTCTGGTCCACGGTGGAAAACCGTAGTTTATCGGGAAAAATCAAAATCCACGCGCCCATATTCACAAAGGTTTTTTCGCTGTCGGACACCTGCCCCACGGATTTGCCGTTATAGTAGAGCGTATCCCCATCCACCCAGCACAGCCGGCTGTGAGCGGTCAGGCCCCGGGGATTTGTCAGGGTCAGCGCCGTTTGCCGCGGGGGACGGGTGCAAAGCCCCGGGGACCGCTGCCCGCAGCCGTTTTCCATCAGGGTAAACCCGTTTTCCGGGCAGGTGGCTTCATCGGGCTGCCAGCCGCGAAACACCGACACCGTTTCGCTCTGGTATTCGGGTACCGGCACATAGGGAAACATCATGGGCGATTCCCTCCCTGTACCCGGTTTTTCTGTTTCGGGGCAAAAACCGACTGTAAATACCCCGCCAGTCCTTTCCACGCTTCGTCAAACAGCATGGCGTCCATATTGTACCGCTCGATTTCCCCCATGGTAAAATCGTACCGGGCGCACAGCCCGTATACATAGAGTTCATCGTAAGGCGGCGGGGCCAGCAGCTCTTCTTCCCCTTCCGGGGTATAAAGGGGCAGTTCTTTTTCCTCCCCGTCATACAGCGCATAGAGTTCTTTTAAAAGCCGGCCGTCGATTTGCGACAGCCACCGGGCCTTCTCCTCGGCCCCAATCCCGTTGGGCCGCCAGGCATCCGCCAGGGCGACCGCTTCTTTTCCCAGCATGGGTGTTTCCCTCCTTTTTCGGTACGGATGAAGAAAAAGGGCCGCTTTCCTATAAGCGGCCCTTTCGTCTTTACGTTTGTGGCCGGTTACCGCAGCGAATCCATGTACGCCATGGCGGCCGCTTCCTGCCGTTCGGCGTGCTCAATCACTTCGGCCACCCCCCTAGGTACCGCCACGGCCCGGCCCCGCTGGATCAGGTACCGCTGGCCGTTGAGGCACACCAGCAAATCGCTTTGGTCGGTGGGGTCGGTGGGCACTTTGATATTGACCATGTTACTCATATTTTGTGCTCCCTTCTTTTCTCAGTTTGCCTGTGCCGTTTCGGAATACCGGGACGAACACGATTCAATGCGCACCATGAATTCCTCGCTCAGCCGCTTAATGGCCGACGTGGCTTTCCAGCCCACGCTGCTGCGCTGATTTAAGGGGTCTTCGCCGTACCCCAGGGGCTTTACAATGGTTTCCAGTCCCCCGCCGGTCACCGCCGTTTTGGCGTAGGCGTGAGCGCCCAGCACCAGGGTGGAAAACACCGCCAGCCCTTCGGGGGTGGAATCATCGTTCCAGATTTTCGCTTCGCTGCTTTCCACAAAACGCACCCCGCCCAGTTTGCCGATTTCGCCGTTATACAGCTTGTCGGGGTCGGCGTACTTGTGGGCGTCGATCCACTCTTCCTGGCGCATCAGGTCATAGGCCACATACGGGTGGACAATGGCCACATAGTCCCCGTCGATGCGGTCGCACAAACTGGTTTTCAAAAACGCCGCCGCCCGGTAAATGAGGTCCGGGGTGAGCAGGCACGTTTTGTCGAGGTTCTTCCGGCTTTCCACCGGCGTTTCCACGCCGTCTACCACTTTGGGGGCGTACAGCACGTTGGTGCCGCCGTTTAGCACTTCCCGCGCCACGCTGTCGAGGGTCAGCCCCGCCTGGGCGCCCAACAGCCGGGTGGCCTGCACCACGGTGTTATCCAGCGCCGTCATATCCAGCATGTCGGACATCTGGATAAAATCGCCGTACTGCTGCACGGTAGCCGTGCTGGCCGTGACATTCAGGGTGTTGCCTTCCGGGGTGACGCCTTCCGTTAATGGTGTCATCGCTTTATTCAGCCGCGAAAACTTGCGGAATTCAATCACCTTGCCCCGCCCCTGGGGGATGGGGTATTCGTCGCCAAACTGTTCGTGCACCAAATTCGGCTCCGCGTTATCCAGCAGGCACCCGTCATAAAAGGTTTTCATTTCCGCCGACAGGCCCTCGGTTCCCGTGGTCTGAAGGGGTGCGGCAAAAAGCTGCAATCTTTCGTTATACTGCTTCATCTTGTTTCCTTTCCGCCCGTTACAGGGCCACTTTTTCTCCTCGCTGCAGCCGTTTAATCAGCGACTGCCTCTCTTTGCGCGTCAGTTCCTGAGCGCTTTTTTTCACCGGGGCGCCGCCGGTGGGCGACAACCCGTTTTCCGCCGGGCGTCTGCCCCGCTGGCGGATCATCTCGGCGGCGCGGCTTTCGCCTTCCCGCGCTGCCCGGCGCATGGCGTCATACAAAATTTCGGGCAAGTGCACCGCTTCGTACGCCCGGCGCATACTCACCCCCGCCCGCACCATCCGGGCAAAGTCGGGGTCCTTGATGGCTTCCTCAAGGGAAAAACCGGGGTAATCCCGCTGCACATTTTCCTGTTCCCGCAGCCAGTTTGCCACCGTCTGCCGCACCTTCTCGGCCTGGCGCTGGGCCTGCTGCCAGGCGGCGTTTTCTCTTTCCCCGCCCTCCCCTTCCGTTTCGGGGGTAGGGGCCGTCCCCTGCGGCGCTCCCTCTTTTTCCTCCCCGTCCGGGGCGCTTTTTGGCGCGCTGTCCTGGGTCCCCGCATCCTCTCCGGCTTCCATAGCCGCCGCGGGGGCTTCCTCTTCCCCGAATAGCGTGAATCGGTTTATCATACTGTCTCTCCTTTCTGCTCGTTTTCGGGCACAATGACGACGCACCCGGGGTATTCCTGATGAATGAGCCTGAGTCCTTCCTCCACGGCACAAAACAAATCCCCCGCCCCCCGTTCCTCCCCGTCCCGGGCGTAAAAGCGCAGATCCGCCTGCCCCGGGTTCATCACCCGCGCCGCAATGGCCCCCCGCTTTTCCTTTTCCAGCCTTTCCCACCCCATCAGCAGGGTCCACAGGAGCGCGGACACCGCCGCGCACACAATGTCACTCCCGGCGGGCCCATACCCTGCGTGGCCCGCCGCCCGGCAGGCGTAGCCGCTGCCCGCTTTGCGCAGTTCAATGCGTATCACTCATCGTGCCCCCTTTTTGCAAGGTAAGGAGCGCCTGGGCTTTTTTATATTGCACAAGCTGGGCGCTGATCTTCTTTTCTACCAGTTCTTTGCCTTCAAAATCCATCATCGACAGCGCACACAGCGCCTGGTCGCCGTTTTGCGGGTCGAAGAAACCGGACGCATACAGCTCTTTTGCCTGTTCGTTCTGGGTTTCGGTGGCATAGGCCGACGCTTTCCGGCTGACCACCCGCAAATCGAACACCGGTTCCCGCCGGCGCATGTCCCACAAAAGGTCGGGCTGCTTGCCGGTTAAACCCCGGTTATCGAACGCAATAAAATCTTCCCTGCCGTTTTCGCCCAGCACCCGGAACCACCGCGGCTCAGTATAAAACTGGCGGATGAGCTCAATGAGGAAATACCCGATCTGGGTAAACGAGCGGTAACTGGCGCGGATCATATCGCGGCTCAGTTTACTGCCCGCTTCCTGCAACGCGGTAATGGCCGCGCCGCTGGTCACGCCCCCGGCGGTGGCCCCCTGGGAAAAGTCCCGGTTGCCGCTGGTTTCTTTCAGTTCGTCGATCTTCTGCACCAGCATGGTGTATACCACGTTATCCAGCGGCGGCACTTCGATGGCGCGCAGGTTTTCGTCCCCCAGGGTGCCCGCCACGTGGACAAAATCCCGGTCCCAATCGGCAAATTCCTCTTCGTTGACCGTACTGCCCGCCCGGATGAAAAACCGTTTGCGGCTGTATTGCAGCGCCTGCTGCAGCAAAATCTGGTTGAGCCTATCAATATACATCTGGCCGCTTTTCATCACGTCCACGTATCCGAACCCGGCGGGGCTCTCTTCCATCAAAAACAGCCGGTCAAACACAAACGGGTACTGCCCGTGCCGGTAAAACGGCCCCAGGGCTTCGTTTTCGCTGCTGTAGAGCACCGTTTCCCCGGCAAATTTACAGTAGTGCAGTTCTTCCTTTTCGTACCACGCCCCGTCGTCGCCTTCCGTGAGTACCGGCTTTTTATAGTACCAGTCGATGACCGGCACTTTCTCGCTGTCGGAAAAGCTCTCTTCCCGCACATACCTCGTCAGCGGCAGCCCGTCCCGCGGGGGCACGGCGGCGGCCTGCGGGTATCGATGAGAGAGCTCCTGCCGATCCCACAGTTCCACCGTAAAGACGTTGCGGCTCTGCTGCAAATCGGTGACCCCCGGTTCCCAGAAAATGCGCAACAGGTCGATTTCTTTTACCACCGCTTCCCCGGTGCCGCCTCCGGCGCCCGGGTCCCAGAATACGCCGTACACCGCCGTGCCGTTTTTGAGTTTACGCCACCAGCCGGTGCTGTACGTTTCTTCAAAGCCGCTGCGCTCTAAAAGCACCGGCAGAATCTTTGACAGCTGGTCGGCTGTCTGCCGGTCGCTTTCCTCCCGGGGCAGCACCACCGGGCTGGGGAACTGGTCCATGGCGTCGGCGTGTTTATTCGAAAGGGAATTAAAAAGCCACGCGCTGCAAGGACGGGGGGCCGTGTCTCCTTCTTCTCTCGGGCCCCAGTGGCGCATCCGCCACCAGCGGTCGTTTTCCACCACCCGTTTTTCCAGCGTCTGTTTGCCCCGGCGGTATTCTTCCAAAATTTTGCGGGCTTTGCGCAGCTCCTTGGGGCCAATGGGCCGGTCGTTTTCCTTTTCTTCCCTACGTTTCATCCGTTCCTTTCCTCCCTTATCCTCGTTTTTTCCGGCGGTAGCCCCACGGGGCCGGCGGCGCAATGGGATTTTCCATGCACACGTACCGGATCATATCGTAAATGTGGTCTTCGCAGTCGGTATCCACGTCCTCCGGGTGCATGGTGTCGTACACCAGGGCCGGCAGGGTGCGGATGGTATGGCGGCAGGTGGAAAAGATTTGCAGCATGCAGTCCCCCGCTTCGTCAAACCGCAGCCGGTAATGCAGCTGCATTTTCCCCGGCAGGCGGGTGTTATCCCCCCGCGACCACAACACAAAGTGCGGCGCCCTTGCCATCATCACCGCGATGCTCTCGCCCCGGGATTCATCGAAAATACTGGGGTCCGCCACCCCTAAAATGTCCCGCCCGCGCAGGATAGGATTTTCCTGTTCCAGGCGGCGGATGCGCCGGGCGATTTCGTCGGGGGCTAAACGTACCCCTTCGTTGGGGGTGCCGGTCGTACCATAATACTCCCCAATCTGGTACAGCTTGCCGGTTTCATCGGCGGCAAACCACCCCACGGAAAAGGGCCGCGTATACCCAAAGTCGAACCCCCGGTACAGCACCCAGTGGGGCGGGACGGGAAACGGCTCGATCACATGGGTAAAGAGCCGGTCATCGTAATGGGCGGGGTCGTCCACCCATTCGGTGAACACCTGGCCGGAAAAGCTGTCCCACTTCCCATAGAGCAGCGCTTCCCGCTCCGCCCGGGGCAGCATGGAAAGAGACGCCAGATACTGCGGCTCGTTTTGCAGCAAAATTTGGTTATCAAATACCGTGCTCGGCACAAAACACCGGTGGCGCACTAGTTCCAGCACCTGCCCATTAGGGGCCGTCACCCGGGACGAAAACGCAATACTGGTCATGGGCGGGGCCGGGTCGATAAACCGCTCTTTTACCCATGCATGGCCTACGCCCCCGGGGTTGGCGGTCGCGCGGATGTAACACCGGGTGCCGGGGCCGCTGGGCCGGTTCCGGGAAAACAGGTAACTGTATTCCTCAAAGGTAAAGTGGGTCAGTTCGTCAAACCCGATAAAATCGAACCGCCGCCCCTGGTACCGCACCCGGTCGTCCACGTGCTGCATGGTGCCAAATTCCACCTGGGCCCCGCTGGGGAAGTCCCACACCCCTTCGCTCACCCGGAATTTGGCCCCGGGGTACGCGAAGGGATATAACGTGCGGCTGCGGTCAATCAGTTCCCGCAGCTGGGGCGACGTTTTGCGCAAAATCAGCGCCCGGTAGTGGGGGATCGTCACCTGCCGCAGGGCTTCCATCAGTAAGTAATCGCTCTTCCCGCCCCCGGCCGCGCCGCCATACAGCACTTCGTACTCCCGGCGGCGCATACACGCTTTTTGCCTGGGTTGGGGCGCCCACAGGGTATGCCCGCTCACTCTTCCCCGTCCTCCTCTTTCGCTAAAATGACCACGCCGCCTGCTACCTCTTCACTTTGGGGCTGGTTTTTCAGGCGGTACGCTTCAATCCTTGCCAGTTGCTCTTCTTCGTCCAGCGCCACGCGGATCATCTGGGTGCGGCGGATATCTTCCAGCGCGCCGGTCAGCTTTTTTACATCGTCCACCGACAGTTCCTCCCGCTGCAATAGCGTGCCGATCCGCCCCACCGCCCGGTCCGCTACCGTTAGCAAATGCTGTTTGCGCCGCCGGGCCGCTTCTTTTTCTTTTCGTTCCGGCGTTTCCTCCCGCCGGCGCAGGGCGCTCCATCCTTCCTGGCGGCTGCGTTGGGAGACGTCCGAAAAGGGCACCTGCCACTCGTTTGCCAGCTGCCGCAGGGTTTTGCCCCCCGATAGATAGGCTTTTTTCATATCGGCCCAGGGGGCCATGGTTGGGTCGTTCGTATGGCCTCACCTCCTGCTTGTAAGACTAGCGTTTTTTTAAAAACCGTACCACGGCAAAAAAAAAGGAGCTGACCGAAAAAACGGTCAGCTCCAAAGAATC
>CAJKJS010000014.1 GCA_905200265.1 uncultured Oscillospiraceae bacterium | reverse complement strand
AATTGTCTTTTATCATACCACAAACCCGGGCCCGTGAAAAGGGCTTTACACCCGTTCTCTTATGCGGGGGGCAATGTGTACGCCCTGTAAAGCCGCCAAAATCAGAAAGAGCGTCAGTAGCAGCACCGGCACGGGGGTTTGTGCCGCCTGAAAAGAGGGCAGGGGGGCTAAAGTTGTCAGGGTTTGGGGGAATAGAGAGAGTAGCCCCCGGCAGCACAAAGCCGCCACCCCCGCGCAGCTAAGGCGAATAAGCAAATATACGCTTTTTTTCAGCGGGAACCGGGGGAAAAACGAAAAGACCTGCAACTGTACGCAGATTCCGCCGAACGATAGCCCAAAGGCCAGTAGCGGCAGGGCGCAGCCCCCCTGTACCGCGGCGCGGCACCCGGTGGTCACTTCCAATAGCAGCGCGCACAGCCGGGCGTTATCGCACCCGGGCAGGGAAACGGGCAGCGCGTTTAGGGCATCATAGAGCCCGGCTTTTTGCAGCACGGACAAAATCCCCGAAAACGCCACCACCAGCGTACACAATTGTAAAAGCGATCGTGCCCCCTGGGAAACCGCCGAAAACCAGGTGTCACTTTCCGGTGCGGCCAGGGGCGCCCGGTTTGCTTGCAGTGAAAACCCGCGTTCCGGGCGGAAAAGAAGGTTCCCCACCCCCAGGGAGAATAGCGCCGCCAGGGTGCAGCTGATAAGCAGCAGCCACCCCGCCCATTCGTTATGCAAAAGCGAAAGCCCCACGAACGTCACCACAAACGGAGGCCCGGCGTTTACGCACCCACACAACAGCCAGGCGCACTGGCGGCGGGACAGGAACCCCTTTTCATGCAGCAGCGATAAACTGCGGGCCCCGGCCGGATACCCGCCGGTAAAGCTCAGCAGAATGATCGTGGGCACCATCCAGCGCCCGTTTTTCGGGGGGCGCTGGGCGGCCCTCGCTGCCAATACGAGAAATAAAAACAGCGAAGGGATTAAAACGTTCAGGCACAAATCGACCCCCTGGGCCACCCCGTCCGCCGCTGCCCCGGAAAAGAGCAGCAAAATCCCCGCCAGTACCAGTGTGCAAACCCCCGTTTTGCCCATGTCAAAACCCCCTTTTGTTTCTTTTTTACTCCTATGCAGCCGCGCCCTCTGGCATGAGCCCCGTTTTTTCTGCATAGGGGTGATAAGGAACCATGGAAAAAGGGGGAACCGGCATGAAAAATTTTCGCATGACCGATGCGCTGGCACTCCCCATGGGCCCCCATATGGACATTCTGGGGTGCCGGCAGGTGCGGGCCGAAGGGGTCACCGGGCTGCTGGCGGTGGAAGACGGCAGAGTGCGCATGCGCATGGGGGCCCAGGTGGCGGAAGTGACCGGCGAAAAGTTAGTTATCATGCGTATGGATCACGACGGGCTGGTGCTGGAGGGCGTCATTCGCCAGATCACCCTGTCGTCGTTTGCCTGAAAGGGGAGAGTCGGGATGAAGTTCAGCCGCTATTTAGATGGCTGTGTGAAAGTGTGGGTGCAGGGGCCGCCGGAACGACTGCACCGGTTTTTGTCCCTGCTGTTTCCGGCGGGGCTGGAAGTCTGGCAGGTCAGCCGCCGGGACCAAGAGGCGTCTTTCTGGATGAAGGCGAGCCAGGTCCGGCGCTTGCGGCCCTTGCGCCGCCGGTGCCGGGTAAAGGCCCATTTTGTCGAAAAAAGGGGGCTGCTGTTTCAAAAGCGCCGTATAAGGGAGCGCCAGGGGCTTTTTTGGGGAGCGATCCTGGGCGGGCTTTTAGTGTGGTACCTGTCGGGGGGCGTGTGGCAGATCGAGGTAGAGGGGTGCCGGTCCTTATCGGAGGAACAAGTGCTGGCGGCCGCCCGGGCGGAAGGGGTGTTTCCCGGCTGCCGTCTCGGTGATCTGGACGGCAAAACCGTTGCCCGCGCCATGCAATCCGCCTTGCCCCAGGCCGGGTGGATTGCGGTCAATACCAACGGCTGCACGGTAGAAATCGTCGTCAGCGAACGGGAAGAACCGGCCCCCGCCGAAAGCGAAACCCCCTGTAACCTGGTGGCGGAGTGCGACGGGGTGATTACCTCCCTGTCGGTGATGGAGGGCACCGCCGCCGTGGTGGATGGCAGCGTGGTCGCCAAAGGGCAGCTACTCGTCAGCGGCGTGCAGGAAAATAAAGACGGGTCCATGCATCTGGTGCACGCCACCGCCCAAATCAAGGCCACCACCACCCACACCCTGACCGTCACCGTGTCCAAAGAGGAACCCCGCCTGTTTTGGCAGGGGGAAACGGTGTGGCGCGGGCAGATGAGCGCTTTTTCCCTCACATTCCCGCTGACGCTGCAAGCGGCGCCCGACGGCCTTTCGGTTAGACGCCAGTTGGAAGAACCCGCCAGCCTATTCGGGGAGCCGCTGCCGTTTGTGTGCCGGTGGGAACAGTATGACTCCTTGCAAATGAAAACGGTCACGCTCACCGAACAGGACATGCGCAAAACGGCCCAGATGCGGCTGCTCCTTATAGAGCGGCAGCAGCTGGAGGGCTGTACCGTTTTGTCTTCCTCCGTAAAAGAAACGTGGACCGAAGAGGGGCTTACCCTGACCGCTACGCTGCAATGCGAACAGAAAATTGGGAAGGAACAAGAAATTCTGTTACAATGAGCCAAAATTTGTTGATTTTTTTAGCAAAATTCCGATGACGAATGACGAAAAAGTTGGTATAATAAAAAAGATGATAAAGTAGAAAGAAGAAAAGGTGTTGTCATGCGGCAAGAACAAATCGCCATTGAAAAGCCGGAGCAGCTCTCCGCACTGTTTGGCTCTTTTGATGCCAATATACGAATTTTGGAACAGGGGCTGGGGGTTTCCATTGTCAGCCGGGATTCCGGGATTCGCGTCAGCGGCGACGATGTGGCCGTGGAACGGGCCCTGACGGTTATTCGAAACTTACTCGAACTCAACGCCCGGGGGGAAGCCATTACGGAGCAGAATGTGCGGTATGCGCTTTCCATGGTACAGGAGGACAGCGACCTGCATATGGAGGCGCTGGCGCAAGACTGCCTGTGCATTACCAGCCGCGGCAAACCCATCCGCCCCAAAACCCTGGGGCAAAAACGCTATTGCAGTTTAATTGGGGAAAACACCGTCACCATCGGCGTGGGGCCGGCCGGTACCGGCAAAACCTATCTGGCCGTGGCCATGGCCGTTACGGCGTTTCGCGCCCAACAGGTCAGCCGGATTATTTTGACCCGCCCGGCGGTGGAAGCCGGGGAAAAACTGGGCTTTTTGCCCGGGGATTTGCAGCAGAAAGTCGACCCCTATTTGCGCCCGCTGTATGATGCGCTCTATGATATGCTGGGCAGCGAAACATACCAGCGGTGTGTGGAACGGGGCAGCATTGAAGTCGCGCCCCTTGCCTACATGCGTGGGCGCACACTGGATGACAGCTTTATTATCTTGGATGAAGCCCAGAATACCACCTGTGAACAGATGAAAATGTTTTTAACGCGCCTGGGCTTTAATTCCAAAATGGTCATTACGGGCGACATTACCCAGATTGACTTGCCCGACGGGAAGAAAAGCGGGCTGAAAGACGCTTTGCGTGTGCTGCGGGATGTTCAGGGCATAGCCCAGCACCGCTTTACCGAACGGGATGTGGTGCGCCACAAATTGGTGCAGGATATTATTAAAGCTTATGAAAAAGCGGAAAAACACGAGGAGGCCGGAGAGAGAAAATGGAAAAGATAAGAGTCATCATTACGAATTCGCAAAAAGAAGTGAAAATCCCCACGGGCATGCGCATGCTGGTACGGCGCTGCTGTAATGCGGTGCTCCGCATGGAAGGATTCCCCTATCCGGCGGAAATCAGCGTAACCTTTGTGGACAATCAGGAAATCCGCAAACTCAATGCCGAGTATCGCAATAAAGATATGGAAACCGACGTGCTGTCGTTCCCCATGGGCGAAAACGGGCAGTACGATGAAAACCACGCCACCGGCGCGAAGATTTTGGGGGATGTGGTTATTTCCATTCCCAAAGCCCTGGAACAGGCCCAGCTGTACGGCCACAGCTTCGAGCGGGAAGTCGGGTACCTGACGGTACATTCGGTGCTGCACCTGCTGGGGTATGACCATGAAAACGGCGGGCTGGACCGCGTGCGTATGCGCGAAAAAGAAGAATATGTGATGGATGAACTGGGGCTGCCGCGCAATGGCGCTTATTTGTACGGCGACCGGATGTAAGACACAATGCTCAAATTTTTGCGTGGTTTTGGCTATGCCTTTCGGGGCATTGGCGTGTGCCTATATAAAGAGCGAAACATGCGGGTGCACCTGGTAGCGGCCGTGTGCGTGCTGCTTTTTGGTTCGCGCTTTTCGTTCACCGCCACAGAATGGGCCCTTTTGTGGGTGTGTATCGGGCTTGTGATGGCACTGGAAGCGGTGAATACGGCTTTCGAGCGGTTGTGCGACAAAGTATGTAAGCAGAAAGACCCCTTGATTAAACAGGTAAAAGATATCGCGGCGGGGGGCGTTTTGCTGGTAGCTTTGGGCGCTGTGGGCGTCGGCGTATACCTGTTTTGGCGCCCGGGGGTATGGCAGGCGCTGTGGCAGGAAGCCTGTCATCAGCCGTGGCTGTTTTTCTGGCTTGTAGTGGGCGCAGGGATAGCCCTTTTGTTCATCACGGGTTGGCCGTGGGCGAAACGCAGGCAACCGATCAAAACCCCGGACAAACGAAAATAAGAAAAAAGGGGAGAACCTGCGCCTTTTGAAAAAAGCGCGTGGCTTTCCCTTTTTCATTGCCGCCAGGCGGCAGGAAAGGGACAAACAATTTATGGAAAACAAACGACCGGTACAGGAAGAACGCGCGGCGTTTATCGCCATTGTCGGGCGGCCCAATGTGGGGAAAAGCTCCATTTTAAACCGCATCCTGGGGGAAAAGGTGGCCATCGTATCCCCCAAGCCCCAGACCACCCGCACCCGGATTATGGGGGTATACACCAAAGAAGCGGATCAGATCGCCTTTTTGGATACCCCGGGTCTGCTCAGAGCCCGCAACCAGCTGGGGCAGTATATGGTCAAATCGGTGCTCAGCTCGGTATCGGGGGTGGACGCCTGCCTGTTGGTGGCACAGGCCGGCTGCAAAATCAGCCCGGCCGATGAGGAGCTGATGGAAAAATTCCGGCAGGAAGGGCTCCCGGCGGTACTGGCGCTGAATAAGATCGACAAATTAACGGATAAAACCAAAATGATGGAACAAATCAGCGCCTATGCGCAAAAGTTCCCGTTTGCGGCGGTGGTGCCGGTTTCGGCCCGGGACGGCAGCGGCATGGACGAACTCATCGAAGAGCTCACGAAGCTGTGCCAGCCCGGCGGGCACCTGTTCCCCGACGATACCCTCACCGACCAGCCCGAACGGGTGCTGGCGGCGGAGCTGGTAAGGGAAAAACTCTTGCGCCTACTGGATAAGGAAATCCCCCACGGCGTGGCGGTAGTGACCGAACACATGGAAGAAACCGACGGCGGGCTGATCGAAATCAGCTGCGTGATCTTTACGGAAAAAGACAGCCACAAGGGCATTATCATCGGCAAGGGCGGCGCCATGCTCAAAAAAGTGGGCACTCTGGCGCGGCGGGATATGGAGGCCTTTTTCGGTACCAAAGTGCACCTGAATTTGTGGGTGCGCGTGAAAGAGGACTGGCGCAACCGCCGGGATATTTTGCACACCTTTGGGTTTGATGAAAAGGATTTTGACCTGTAAATAACGGGTTCATGCACATTCCCGCCGTAAAACCTGCCGGAAAACGTCGAACAAAGAATTATTTTCCGCTCATACTCCCCGTACTTTGGCGAATACTCTCTAACAGAAAGCCGTAAAAAAAGGGGGTGTACGGGCATATGAACGAAGAAACGGCCTGGGGGCATTTTGCCGCGACCGGCAGCGTGGCGGATTATCTTTCCTATTGCCAGGCGCGGAAGGAGGAAGAGGCGCGTGCTCTTGGAAACGGACGGCCTGGTGATCCGGGAAAAGCCGGTGGGGGAAAGCGACCGGCTGGTGACGATTCTCACCCGTCATGACGGGGTGGTGCGCGCGTTTGCCCGTCATGCCAAACGGTTCAACGATAAAAAAAACCCGGGGACCGGGCTTTTGTGCTATTCCCGTTTTGTGATTTTTCGCGGGCGGGAGAATAACCAGATTAACGAAGCCCAGGTGCAGGAAGTGTTTTTCGGGCTGCGGGGGGAGATTGAAGCGCTCTCCCTGGCCCAGTATTTTTGCGAACTGGCCGAAGTGGTGGCCCCGGAAGGCACCGAATCGGAAGAGTATTTGCGTTTATTGCTCAACGCCCTGTACTTTTTAAGCCGCAAGGCGCGCCCCCGCCTGCTTTTAAAAGCCATTACGGAAATGCGCCTATTAGCCCTATCGGGCTATATGCCCGACCTGGTGGGCTGCCGCCGGTGCGGTACATATGAAAGCCCCCGTATGGCCTTTTTGCCCCGCAGCGGCCAAATTTGCTGCGAAAGGTGTTTTCACACGCCGGAAGAAGGCAAAGAACCGGCGGTGTGGCTGCCGCCCGGGGCCATGATGGGGCTGCGGCATACGATTTATGCCGAATTTCAAAAACTATTTGCGTTTACCCTGCCGCCAGAGGAACAAAAGCAGCTCGCGAAAGCCGCGGAACAGTATATGTTCCAGGTGATGCAGCGGTCGTTTGATACGCTGCAATTTTACCACACGGTGGCCGGGGAAGAGGGATAAAAAGAAAGGAACCATATGAAAACTGAAATTGGCCGCCGCCATTTACAGGCGGTGGAACTGGATAAAATTCTGCGCATGCTGGCAAACGAAACCGCCTGCCAGGAAGCGGAAGAGATGGCGCTGGCCATCACGCCGGACACGGAGCTTACCGGCGTGGAACGGCATTTGCAGGAAACCGACGACGCCTACGTACTTACGGCCCGGTTTGGAGCCCCTTCCTTTGGGGGACTGTGCAATATGGAAAACGCCCTGCGCAGGGCCCAGGCGGGTGCTTCCCTGCAACCGGCGGAACTTCTGAAAATCGCGGGGCTTTTGCGCAGCTTGCGCGCCATTTTGGATTGGCGCAGCCGCAGCGAAGGCGTTTCGGTGAGCATCAACTGGCGGTTTGAAAGCATTCAGCCCAATAAATACCTGGAAGAAAAAATCTTCACTTCCATTTTAAATGAAGAGGAAATTGCTGACACGGCGTCGGTGAAACTCGCTTCCATCCGCCGGAAGATCCGTTCGGCGTCCCAGCGGGCCAGGGATCACCTGGATAAAATGATCCGCTCGCCCCAGGTGGTGAAATACCTGCAAGACCCCATCGTCACCATGCGCGAGGGGCGCTTTGTGGTGCCGGTGCGCAGCGAATTCCGCAACGAAGTGCCGGGCCTTGTGCACGACACCTCCCAGACCGGCGCCACGGTGTTCATCGAACCCATGAGCGTGGTGCAGGCGAACAACGAAATCCGCGTGCTCTTGTCGGAAGAAAAAGCGGAAATCGAGCGCATTTTGCAGGAACTCTCGGAAGAAGCCGGGGCCTTTGCCGACAGCATCCAGCAGAGCACCAAACAGGCCATCGAACTGAATGTGCTGTTTGCCAAAGCGTCCCTGGCGTATAAAATGAAGGCCGTGCGCCCCAAACTCAACGATACCGGGCGCATCCGGCTTCTGCGGGCCCGGCATCCGTTGATCGACCCGAAAAAAGTGGTGCCCACCGATATCTTTTTGGGCGACGGGTTCGATACCCTGGTGGTTACCGGCCCCAACACCGGCGGTAAAACGGTTTCGCTGAAAACCACCGGGCTATTGTGCCTGATGGCCATGTGCGGGCTGATGATTCCCGCCGGGGATGAAAGCGAAGTAGCGGTGTTCCGGCAGGTGCTGGTGGATATCGGCGACGAACAGAGCATTGAACAGTCGCTGTCCACGTTTTCGTCCCACATGGTGAACCTCATCCGCATTCTGGAAAAGGCCGACGATCATTCGCTGGTGCTCCTCGATGAACTGGGCGCCGGCACCGACCCGGTGGAAGGCGCCGCCCTGGCCGAAGCCATCATCGAATCCCTGCGGGAAAAAGATGTGCGCCTGATGGCCACCACCCACTATGCGGAACTGAAAGCCTACGCCCTGCGCACCCAGGGGGTGGAAAACGCCTGCTGCGAATTTGACGTCAAATCCCTGCGGCCCACCTACCGGCTGCTCATCGGCGTGCCGGGTAAATCCAACGCCTTTGCCATTGCCGGGCGGCTGGGATTGCCGGAAAATATTGTGGAACGGGCCCGGACCCTGGTGTCGGAAGAGAGCACCCATTTTTCCGATGTGGTGGAAAAACTGGAAGCCGGCCGCCAGCAGCTGGAAGACGAACGGCAGGCCGCCCAGGCGGCCGTGCGGGAAGCGGAAAAAGCCGAACGGGAAGCCCAGGCCCTGCGCAGCCGGGCCGAACTGGATGCCCGCCACGAAGTGGAACAGGCAAAAGCCCAGGCGGCGCGGCTGGTGTCGCAAACCCGGGCCCAGGTGGACGCCCTGCTGCAGGAAATGGACGAATTGCGCCGCCAGAAAAATAAACAGGCCGCCAATGAACAAAAAGCGCGTCTGCGCGCCGGGGTGCGCCAGCTGGAAAACACCGCCGACCCCATCGACCGCAGCCGCCTGAACGAAGGGTATGTGCTGCCGCGTCCGCTGAAAAAGGGCGATTCGGTGCTGATTTTCGATATTGATAAAAACGCCACCCTGCTGGAAGATCCCAAAGACGGCACCGTACTGGTGCAGGCCGGGATCATCAAAACCCGGGTGGATGTGAAAAACCTGCGGCTGCTCTCGGATAAACAGACGGCGGCCCGTCAGCCCAACCGCCGGGAACGCCGGGTGACCCGGGCCATGAGCGGCGGGCGGCAGGACGCCGTATCCGCCAGCGGCCGGCTCAATGAAATCGACCTGCGTGGTAAATCGGCGGAAGAAGCCATCGGGGAACTCGACTTGTTCCTCGACCATGCCATGCTCAGCAATCTGCACGAAGTCACGGTCATTCACGGGAAAGGGACCGGCGTACTGCGCACCGCGGTGCAGCAGCATTTGCGCCGTCACAAAGCCGTGCGCTCCTTCCGGCTGGGGGTGTATGGCGAAGGGGAATCCGGCGTGACCATTGTGGAACTGAAGTAAACCGGAAAAAGGGGGCTTTCGATGAAGCGGCGCGGTGTCAAAATCACCCTGGTTACCTGCCTAGTATTGCTCATGGGGCTGTTTGTGTGCCTATTGTGGCCGGCACGCGCCACCGCCGGTAAAACCGAAGTCTCTATCAGCGACATAGGGGGGGAAGCGGCGTTAGCCGCCTTACAGGGCGACACGCTCACCCTCTCCTTTTCTCAGGTGAACGCCCTGCTCGAAACCTACGTCGAGCCGGGCGTTTCCCTCTCCCAGGGGTCGCGTGAGGATACATGCCGGGTGACCCTGCCGGTCCATACAGGGCCGTTTACCGTCTGGGTACAGGGCGAAGCGGCGTTTACGCTGCAAAACGGGCAGGGGACGGTGACGGTGCAGTCCCTGTGGGCGGGGGTGCTGCCCCTTTCGCCGGACCTCGTTCTGCCCCTTTTACCGCTGCCGGACTCGATAAAGGCAAAAGGCCGCACGCTGATTATCGAGCTGCCCCGTTTTTCGGTGCCGGGGCTGCCGGTTTCGGTGGCATGGCCGGTGGAAACCGTCTCTATACAGGGGGACAGCGTACAGATTCGATTTTCGTCCCTTCCCTCGGTGGCGGGGGACCTACTGCGCCGGTGGCTGGGGCTGTAAACCGGGAGATTTCCCGGTTTTTTCCCTTTCTAGGGCGGTGAAAAACCGGTTGACAAATGGGGGAAAATGTGATATAGTAGCGTCTGTAAAGAAAAAGGCTTTACAGTAAAGGGGCGAGAAAGTCGTGGCAAAAGATCTGGAAATTTCGTTTTTGCTGGATTTTTACGGGGATATGCTCACCGAAAAACAGCGCGAAATGGTCGAATACTATTATAACGACGATTTGTCCCTGTCCGAAATTGCCGAAAACCAGGGGATCACCCGCCAAGGCGTGCGCGATGCGATCATGCGGGCGCAGGGCCAGCTGCGGGAGATGGAAGACCGCCTGGGGCTGGCGCGCCGGTTCCACCGGATGCGCGACGGCTTATCCCGCATTTGCGATGCGGCGGTGGCGATTGGAGGGTACAATGAGCAGCAGGAAAAAACCTGTGCGGGCATTTCCGAACAGGTGAGCCTGATTTTGCGCATTGCCCAGGAACTTTGTGAGGAAGAAGAGTCCGGTACCGGCCGTGTATCGGAGCAGACGGAATAAACCGGGAAACGGGAGGGTGCCATGGCGTTTGACGGATTGGCCGAAAAGCTCGGCCAGGCGTTTAAAAAACTGAAAAGCAAGGGAAAGCTCAGCGAAAGCGACGTAAAAGAAGCCATGCGCGAAGTGCGCCTGGCGCTTTTGGAAGCGGACGTCAACTATAAAGTGGCCAAAGATTTCACCAAAACGGTGACGGAACGGGCCGTGGGCAGCGACGTCATGGAGAGCCTGACCCCGGCGCAGATGGTCATTAAGATCGTCAACGAAGAACTGACCCGCCTGATGGGTGGGGAACAGGCCCGGCTGCAATCGCCGTCCCATCCGCCGGCTGTTGTGATGCTGTGCGGCTTGCAGGGCGCCGGTAAAACCACCCACGCCGCCAAACTGGCCGCCTGGCTCAAACGCCAGGGACACCGGCCGCTGCTGGTCGCCGGGGATATTTACCGTCCGGCGGCTATCCGCCAGTTGCAGGTGGTAGGCGAAAAAGCCGGAGCCGAAGTGTTTGAAAGAGGCACCCAGGACCCGGTGAAAACGTCCCAGGAAGCCATCCGCTACGCGAAAGATTACGGGTTTGACTTTGTGCTCATCGATACGGCCGGCCGGCTGCAAATCGATGAAAAGCTCATGGACGAGTTAAAGCGCATCCGCGAGGCTGTCACCCCCACCGACATTTTGCTGGTGGTGGACGCCATGACCGGCCAGGAAGCCGTGAACGTAGCGAAAACCTTTGACGAACTGCTGGATATCAGCGGTGTCATCCTCACGAAACTCGACGGCGACACCCGCGGCGGCGCGGCCCTTTCCATCCGCGCGGTAACGGGCAAACCGATTAAGTTTACCGGTGTGGGCGAAAAAATTGAAGACCTGGAAGCGTTCCATCCCGATCGGATGGCGTCCCGTATTTTGGGCATGGGCGACGTGCTGTCGCTGATTGAAGAAGCCCAAAGCCGTATGGATGAAAAAGCGGCGCGGGAAGCGGGCGAAAAGATGATGCAGAACCGCATGGATCTCAACGATCTTCTCAGCCAGTTCGAACAGGTCAAAAAAATGGGCCCGCTCAAGGGAATCCTGAGCAAAATCCCCGGTGTGGAAAAACAGCTGAAAAATGTGGACGTGGACGACCGCATGGTGGACCGGATGCAGGCGATTATCCTTTCCATGACGCCGGCCGAACGGGCCCGCCCGCAGATCATCAACCCCTCCCGCAAAAAGCGTATTGCCGCCGGCAGCGGGATGAAGGTGGAAGATGTCAACCGCCTGCTCAAGCAGTTTGAGCAAATGCAAAAAATGGTCCGCCAGATGAAAGGCGGCAAGGGGCGCCGCCGCGGCATGATGCCCCCGGGGTTCATGCCCCCGCTGTAAAACAGGAATCTTGCTCCAGGGGGGCTTTCCCCTTTTGGGGAAAAGATAGATAGATTTTTTTATTCAGATTTTGGAGGTACACACAGTATGGCAGTAAAAATCAGACTTCGCAGAATGGGCGCTAAGAAATCCCCCTTCTATCGCATCGTGGTAGCGGATTCCCGTTATCCCCGTGACGGCCGTTTCATCGAAGAAATCGGCTACTACAACCCCATGGTAGAACCCAAGGTGGTAAAGGTTGACCCCGAAAAGGCCAAGAAGTGGATTGCCAACGGCGCTCAGCCCACCGATACCGTGAAGGTGCTGTTCAAGAAGCACGGCGTGCTTTAATCGATAACCGGGAAACGGAGGTACATCCATGCAGGAATTGCTGGTATCGATCGCGCAGGGCCTCGTGGAAAAGCCCGAAGACGTTCGCGTGGAAGTGGACGAGCCGCAGGAAGACGGCACGGTGGTGTATCATCTGCACGTAGCAGAAGAAGATATGGGCCGCGTCATCGGCAAACAGGGCCGTATCGCCAAGGCGATCCGCGTTGTCATGCGTGCGGCGGCTACCCGCCAAAACGGCAAAGTCGTCGTGGAAATTGACTGATAAAAGCAGGAAAAGGGCTGTGACCAGTGGCGTTGCAGCCCTTTTTTGCCTGTATGGCAGAAAGGAAAGGTAACCGATGCGCAAAGAATTTCTGGAAGCGGGGCGTATTGTGGGCACCCACGGGATCAAAGGCGAACTGCGCCTGGAACCCTGGTGCGACAGCGCCGCCTTTTTAACCGGAATCCGCACCCTGTATTGGGACAAAGACGGCCGCCAGCCGGTAGGGGTGCTCCATAGCCGCCCCCACAAGAGCTTTTTGCTGCTCACACTGGAAGGGGTTTCGTCGGCCACCGAAGGCGACACTCTGCGTGGGCGCGTGCTGTACTTTAAAAAAGCCGATATCGCCCTGCCGGACGGGCGGGTGTTTGTGCAGGATCTGCTGCAATGCACCGTAAAAGACGCCGTCACCGGGCAGGTATACGGGAAAGTGACCGATGTCTTTTCCACCGGCGCCAATGATGTCTACGAAATCACCGGCGAAAACGGCCGCAAGGCCCTGTTCCCGGCGGTGCCCTCTATGATTGATGAGATCGACGTGGAAAACGGTGTGATGACCGTGCGCCCGATCGGAGGGATTTTCGACGATGAGGATTGATTTTTTGACCCTGTTCCCCGGGATGTGCGAAACCGTCATGGCGGAAAGCATCATCGGAAGAGCCCGCAAAAAAGGGGCTTTGCAGGTGTGCTGCCATGATTTGCGCGCTTTTGGCCGCGGGAAACACCAGCAGGTGGACGATACGCCCTTTGGCGGCGGGCAAGGCATGCTGATGATGGCCGAGCCCATTGCCAATTGTATCGACAGTTTAACGGCCCATCTGGGGAAAAAGCCCCATGTCATCTACCTGTCGCCCCTGGGGCAGGTGCTCAACCAGCAGCGGGTGCGCGAACTGGCGCAGATGGACGAAATCGCGCTGCTTTGCGGGCACTACGAAGGGGTGGACGAGCGGCTGCTGGACAAATATGTCGATGAACAGATTTCCCTGGGGGACTTTGTGCTCACCGGCGGCGAACTGCCGGCCCTGGCGGTGGCCGACGCCGTCAGCCGCATGATCGACGGCGTGCTGAGTGACGCCGCCTGTTTTGAGGAAGAAAGCCACTATAGCGGCCTGCTGGAATATCCCCAGTACACCCGCCCGGCGGTGTGGCGGGGCATGGAAGTGCCGCCCGTTTTGCTTTCCGGCCACCATGAAAATATCGCCAAATGGCGCCTGGGACAGCAGCTGCTGCGCACCAAAAACCGCCGTCCTGATATGATGGAAAAGCGGGAACTGACAAAAGAAGAGGCCGCGTTACTGAAAAAAGCCGAGCAGGAAGAAGCGGCCCGCATTTTGGGCTCGGAAAGCCCGCAGGGCGCTTGAACGCTATATTCTATGCCGGTTCGCCTCCCTGAAAATCAGGCACAAAGACCAAAAAGTCATGGGCAATAGCGGCAGTTTTTT
>CAJKJS010000013.1 GCA_905200265.1 uncultured Oscillospiraceae bacterium | reverse complement strand
AAAAGAGAGTCGCTGCGGAGTTGCAGCTCCACAGCGACCAAGGCTTTCAATACACTTCACAGGGGTATTTTAACCTAACTCAATCTTACGGTATAACGCCGTCTATGTCAAGAAAAGGCAATCCTTATGATAATGCAATGGCAGAAAACTTTTTCTCCATCCTGAAAACTGAATGTATCTACCGGCACAAGCCCAGGACATTCGAGGAAGCAAATAATCTGATTGACCGATATATTCACTTCTATAATCACGAGCGCATCCAGACAAAAACTGGAGTGGCGCCGCTGACGCAGCGCCACTCCGCTTAAATCAAATAATCTTACACAATGCCTATTCTTGTTCTGTCCGTACAAACTGGGGCAGTTCAGGAGGGGCCGCCTTTTCATTTTGAGTAAGAAAAAAAGCACAGGGGAAAACATTCCCTGTGCTTTTTTGACTTATGGAAAATTAACAAGCGCCGTCGGGCGTCAGAGTTGCGGCCATAACGGCTTTAATGGTGTGCATGCGGTTTTCGGCTTCGTCAAATACAATGGACTGCGGCCCTTCGAACACTTCATCGGTTACTTCCATCGCATCGCGCCCAAACCGTTCGCCCATTTCTTTGCCGATTACGGTTTTATGGTCGTGGAAAGCCGGCAAGCAGTGCATGAAAACAGCCTGAGGTCCGGCATTGTCCATCAGGGCTTTATTGACCTGATAAGGCGAGAGGTCGTGGATACGTTCTTCCCACACTTCCACCGGTTCGCCCATGGATACCCACACATCGGTATAAATTACATCGGCGCCGCGGGTAGCTTCCATGGGATCTTCACAAAAGTCCACCGATCCACCGGTTTCCTCGGCAATCGAACGGCACTGGGCAATCAGGGCTTCATCGGGGAAATATTTTTTAGGAGCACAAGCCGTAAAATGCAGACCCATTTTGGCACAACCCACCATCAGGGAATTTCCCATGTTGTAGCGGGCATCCCCCATATACACAAATTTCAGTCCTTTTAAATGGCCGAAATGTTCTTGCAAGGTAAGAAAATCCGCCAAAATTTGGGTGGGATGGAATTCGTTAGTAAGCCCGTTCCAAACGGGAACACCGGCATACCGGGCCAGTTCTTCCACAATTTCCTGTCCATAGCCCCGGTATTCAATCCCGTCGTACATGCGCCCTAATACCCGGGCCGTGTCGGCAATACTCTCTTTTTTGCCGATCTGTGAACCGGTGGGATCGAGATAGGTGACCTGCATGCCCAGATCATGGGCAGCTACTTCAAAGCTGCACCGGGTACGGGTACTGGTCTTTTCAAAAATCAGGGCAATGTTGCGCCCACGCAGCGTGTCGTGGGGAATATGGGCCTTTTTTTTCGCTTTTAAAGCAGCAGCCAACGTGAGCAAACCGGAAATTTCTTCCGGCGTAAAATCAAGTAGTTTTAAAAAACTTCTTCCTGTCAAATTCATGGTAAGCGTTGCCTCCTTTATGGTGCCATGGCAATCAGTATAGACCAATTTGAAAGAAAATGCAAGCAGTAGGAATAATTATTCAAAATTTATTCCCCAGCGATTGCCCCGTCGTATGCAGCAAAACTGCCATCCAGCACCGCATCCTGCCAGTTTTCTGTCCATACCGGTGCGCTGCTGTCTTTGCCCTCATACCAAATATCGGGGTATACGACTCGATTGTTGTAACTAGCCGACGAGGGATCGACAGAGGCCTCTTCACCGTCGCGTACTTTGCGGGCCACAACGACCGTGCGAAAATTTTCATATTCATAGGAACAGGTGGACAGGGATAGGATTTCGTCCCCTTCGTTGATGGTTACGCCGGTGTCAATGACAGAACGCTGGTAAATTTCATACACATGCTGTATAAAGGCATCATCGTCCGCAAAAGACGTTTGGGTAAAGGGGAAAAATTCACCCTGACTTTCCAGGGTATTTAGTTTCATAACCGCATAAATTTTCCATGTACTTTTTCCTTCTGCGGTATATAGGGTGATAGTTGGGCTATTTTGGTACACGGAAAGGTCTGAAAATTGCACCAAGGCGGCAAACATGCGGCCGTCCTGCATGCTGTGGCCGTACAATAGATTGTTGCGGCATTCTGGGAAGGGTACACTATCACTGGAAGCAAAGATGCTGCCGTATTTGGAATATTGCTTTTCGTAATTGCGGTATAGGTAATATTCGGGGTCACTTTCATCCGATTGCAGGATGGGGTAATCAATTACGGTACCGGGAATTTGGATCCATCCCACAATATCTGGGTAGGTTTTCTGCAACGCTGCCAGCTGCGCGGCATAATCAATAGGCTCTTCTTCCTCTTTTTTACTCTCTTCCGGGTCACTTTCGGAATTAGATTCTGAAGAGGATACCGGCGTAAAAAATTGGTCTTTTAAACTATTGACGGATTGGTCAACTTCCGCCGGTTTTAACACCATTTCATCCAGTAGCATCCAGGCAGAAACCAAAAAAACAAGCAGACACACCAGGGTTAAAATTTTTAACACAACGGTACTGGGACGGTCTCCCCGGCAGGGAAACCACCGCTTAATAAAGCTCTTCTTCGGCTTTTCGCTTTTGGCGTGACGCATGGGAGATCATCCTTTCTCATCCATTGCAGCGGGCAACCATTCGGCCCGGGGGAACTCGGGGTTCTCCTGCATGGGCAGGTCCATCAGAACCCGGCGGGCCATATCCAGCGCGTGGGAAGCGGCGGCATAACGGTAAAAAGCACGGCTGCGTGCCGGACCGGTATGACCGGGCATACGGCGTACCCAGGTATGAACGCCATCGGTCAAAGCAATATATACAAGGCCCACGGGCTTTTCGTCCGTGCCGCCGCCTGGACCTGCGATTCCGGTAATACCAATCCCCAGATCGCTACCGGCGGCCCGGCGGATACCCTGCGCCATCTGGCAGGCGGTCTGCACACTGACGGCGCCGTACGTTTGCAGTGTGTGGGCCGATACGCCCAGCACCTGTTCTTTAATACGATTGGCGTAGGTGACAGCTCCCATTTCGAATACCTCCGAACTGCCCGGTACAGCGGTCAGCCGTTCGCTTAAAAGGCCGCCTGTGCAGGATTCTGCCGTAGCAAGGGTCATGTGACGGCGCATAGCAGCATGGACAACGGTTTCTTCCAGACTCCCGTCTTCTTCGGTATATAGATATGTGCCAAGCCGGGCCCGGATTTTTTCAATCAGCGGCTGCATCATGGTAAGCGCTTCTTCTTCATTGGAAGCGCGGGCGGTAACCCGTACAAAACACTCGTTTTGCAGCGCGTACGTAGCGGCCGTAGGATTACTGCCTTGCAGCAAATCATCCAGTTTTTCGGCGGTGAGCCCTTCTCCTAAACCAAATACCCGCAAGTTTTTCGAAACAATCACCGCACGGCTATTGGTGCTCATAAGCGCCGGCAGAGCGTAATGTTCCAGCATGGGAATCAATTCCCCGGGAGGGCCGGGCAGCATCACAACCAACGCTCCTTGCCGGGAGCGGAACAGACAGCCGGGGGCGGACCCGTGGTCATTCGGCAGTACCGTACAGCCAACCGGCAGTACAGCTTGCTTTTTCTGATTTTCTCCAAAGTAGCGGCCGGCAAAGTACCGAGTCAACGTCGCCAGGCAGTCTTCATTCATGGCAAGAGGAACACCGGCCGCCCGCGCCACCGTTTCTTTTGTTAAATCGTCGCCGGTGGGCCCAAGCCCACCGGTAGTGACGAGTAAGTCACATCGCGATAGGGCGTCGGTAACGGTCTGGAATAGACGGTCGGGATTATCCCCCACGGTGGCTGTGTAGTGGACATTGATTCCCACGGAAGAAAGAGCCCGGGCCACATAGGCCGTATCGGAATTGATGACCTGTCCTAATAACAGTTCCGTGCCAACCGAAAGAATTTCAGCATTCATGTGTTTTCCTCCCAATTCACGTCGGGCAATGTCTGTACGCCGCGGAACGTAATACGGCGGTGAGTGACCCCCTGCAAACTTTGATGCACCAGTGCCGGGATATCCAAGGCCTGTTCGGCTTCTTCAATTTGAGCCAGCGTCGGACGGGTACGGGGATGCCGGGGCGTGAAGACGGTGCAGCAGTCTTCAAACGGTTCAATCGACGTATCAAAGGTGCCAATCCGGTGGGCCAGAGCCACAATTTCGGCTTTATCTGTGCCGATCAGCGGACGAAAAACCGGCATGTCAGCGGCCGCATCGGTACAGGCAATGGCTTTAATGGTTTGGCTGGCCACCTGTCCCAGACTTTCGCCTGTGATCAGGGCATCACATTCCTGTTGCCGGGCAATTACCTGAGCACAGCGCATCATAAAGCGGCGCATCAGAATGGTAAAAAGATCTTCGGGGCATTTGCGCAGCAGCTCTTCTTGTAAGGCAGCAAAATGCACCGTATACATATCCATGCGTCCGGCCCAGTCGCCCACTTTTTGAAGCAGACGTACTACTTTTTCTTCCGCTAGGTCACTGGTGTAGGGGGGACTGGCAAAGTGAATGGCTGTCAGTTCTACCCCCCGGCGGGCCATTTGCCAGGCGGCTACGGGGCTATCCAGCCCACCGCTGATCAGAATGGCCGCTTTACCGCCGGTGCCTACGGGAATACCGCCGGCCCCGGGGATGGGGGCTCCGTGAACATAAGCGCCAAAATCCCGTACTTCTACCCGCACAATCAGGTCTGGTTCATGAACATTGACAGACAGGTGGGGATATTGCTGTAAAAGGTATGCGCCCACTTCCCGGGAAATAGCCGGGGAATCATAGGCAAAAGATTTATCGCTGCGCTTGGTTTCCACTTTAAAGGTGTGGATTTCTTCCAGCTGCGGACGCAGGTATTCGGCAGCCGCCTGGCAGATGATGGTCAGGTCCTTGTCGACCACACAGGCCCGGGAATAGGCGATGATACCGAAAATGCGGCCCAACCGTTCTTCGGCTTCGTCCAGGTCGGCACTCTCGTTTTGCGGAATAATATACAGGGTGGACTGAGCCGAACGGATTTCAAAATCCCCGGCACCCGTTAGCCGGCGGCGGATATTTTTCAGCAACACCGCTTCAAACGTGCTACGGTTGAGTCCCTTCAGGACCAGTTCTCCTAATTTGATCAAAATGGTTTCTTTCATATTTCCTCACCTTCTCGATGCAATAATTGTTTACGGACGGGCAATCAGTTCCTGTAGGCCGCTTTGCAGGGCGGCACACAGGGCGTGAATATCGTCGGGTGTATTTTCATAAGAAAAGCTAATCCGCAAGGAGGAATCAATTTCCTTTTGCGGCAGGCCCATGGCTACGAGCACATGGCTACGGGCTCCTTTGGCACAGGCGGAACCGGATGAAACGAAGATGCCCCGCTGAGATAGATAATTGAGCATGGTTTGGGCCCGTACATGCCCTGCACTGATATGCAGGATACACGGCAGCGCGTCCTGTGGGGAATGCAGAGTGACACCGTCAATGGCGGCAAGTTCCCGGCGTGCCAGGGTGTTTAATTCCTCCATTTTTTGGCGCCAGTCATGAAGGGGCGGTAAAGCCGCCACGGCCGCACCAAACCCGCATAGGGCCGGTACCGCTTCCGTGCCGGGGCGCAGGCGGTTTTCCTGTTCGCCGCCAAATTGCCGCGGCAAAATATGAATACCCCGGCGATGGTACAGTGCCCCGGCCCCTTTTGGCCCGTGAATTTTATGGGAACTGCACGTGAGCAGGTCAATACCCATACGGGCCGGGTTTAGCGGCATTTTGCCAAAAGCCTGTACTGCGTCTACATGGAAAAGAGCCGGTGCTTTTTTGCGCCGAATCGCGGCGGGGACCGCCTGCAAGGGTGGCATGGTTCCAATTTCGTTGTTGACAGCCATCATGCTGACGAGTACCGTGTCGGGAGTAATGGCCTCTTCGACCTGCTCAGCTGTAATGTGGCCTTGCTGATCCGGCTTTAAGTAGGTGACAGACCATCCTTCTTTTTCCAGTTGCTGCATGCACGCAAGCACGGAACTGTGCTCATAGGCCGTGGTGACGATATGGCGCCCCCTTTTCTGTCCGGCTTTTGCGGCGCCGAATACGGCCAGGTTATTCGCTTCCGTGCCGCCGCTGGTAAATAAAATGTCTTCAGGTGCAGCGTGTAACACCCGGGCAATTTGTTCCCGGGCGTGGGAAAGTTCCCGCAACGCTTCATTGCCCTTGTGGTGCAGAGACGACGGGTTCCCGTAGCACTGCGTCATCATGGTAAGGACTTTTTCGGCGGCCTGCTGGCACACACGGGTAGTCGAACTGTTATCAAGATAAATTTCGCGATCCATGGATTCTATACTCCGGTTTTGCAGATTTTTTCGGGCTTTCTGCCCGGGTACATACAAAAAACATTATACACCTTTTTCACGGTTTGCGGTACCCCGCTGTTTGCATTTTCAGGGGGAAAGGGCTATAATGAACCCTAGGAAGGAGGGGAAATGACATGCAGGAACGACGGCAAACCAAACAGCGGGCCGCGCTATTGGAAGCGCTGGCTCATGCCGAAGAACCCATGAGCGCGGAACAGCTTTTTTTAAAGCTACAACCCCAATTTCCCCGGCTAGCCCTTTCAACTGTTTACCGCAATGTGGAACGTATGGTGGAAGAGGGCGCTCTGCAAAAGGAATTGACGGAAGATGGCGTGTTTTTATATGGGTTACAGGACCGGCACGGTCATTATTTAATATGCCTCAATTGCCAAAAAAAGGTGCGTCTGACGCATTGCCCATTGGAATCGGTGGAAAAACAGCTGAGTGAAGAAACAGGCTTTTCTATTGAAAGCCATAACCTGACTTTATATGGTACATGTCCCAGCTGCCTTGCAAAAGAAAAAAGTAACGAAAAAGAATAAAAACCGGGCCTCATCAGGCCCGGTTTTCTTATTTTGCAGCGGTTAATTTCTCCATCAATGCCATCAGATGGGGAATCGACTGGGATTTATCGAACTTTTCGCAACTACGGCGCATACGGTTTAGGCGTTCTTCATCCTGCAACAACAGCTGAATGGCTTTGGCACAATTATCGCCTTTTTTCATATGAACGGCCATATCGTGGGATAACAAAAAGTCGGCATTTTCTTCTTCCTGGCCGGGGATTGCGTCAAAAACAGCCAGAGGCAAGTTGCATGCCAATGCTTCCGAAACCGTAAGTCCACCCGGTTTTGTCACGATCAAATCGCTGACTTTCATATACTTTTCCACTTCATTGGTAAAGAAAATCAGCTTGGTCTTTTTGGGGCTGTGAACGATTTCTTTTTCCAAGGCATCGTACAGCTTTTGGTTGCGGCCGGTGATGACAATCAGCTGAAAAGCATCCGGCAGCGCGACTACATCGCGATAAATCTGCAGAATATTGGTTACGCCAAAAGACCCGGCCATGAAAAGTACCGTCATCAGATTTTTTTCAAGGCCAAATTCTTCCAGAAGTTCTTCCCGGTTGGCCTGGGAAAAGAACTGACTGAAAACAGGAATACCAAAGGGGAAAATACGGTCTTTGGGGGCACCCATATCGGCTAAGGCGGGGACCATATCCTCGCTGGCTACCACGTAGGCGTCCACATTTTTGGCAACCCAGGCCCTGTGAGGGCTATAATCGGTAAGAATACAAATAAGTGGCTGCGCAATTTTCCCTTTTTCTTTTAGTTCCGAAACCATTTCGTTAACAAAAGGATGGGTGGTCAGAATGATATCGGGACAAAATTCGTCGATTGTGGGCAGCAACCGGCGGGCTACCATGCTGTTAATTAAAGGGACAAATCGCGAGAGAGCCGTTTCCCGGTTGGTTTGTTCATATAATTTGCCAAACACTTTCGGCTGTTTGGTGGCTAGAAAGTGGTAGCCGTCGCAAATGGTTTTATCAAAAATGGTGCTGATGCATTTAAGGGCATCGACCACCTGTGTTTGCGAATCGGGCATGTGTTCGTTTAGGTAATGTTCGATGGCCCGGGAAGCGCGAATATGGCCTCCGCCGGTGGCCGCCGTCAAAATTAAAATTTTCATGTTCTTTCTCCTCTTTTATCACAGAAAGTAGGAAGACCCACTTTCCGCACCGGACACGCCGCATTTCGGTGCTTTTCTTAGATTATAGCACAGCCCTAGGAAAATAGCCATGCGGATGATAAGAAAAATCGGGAAATACTCTTCTATTCCCTATAAAAGTAACAGAGATTTAACTTTACTTTTCGGGAGGCCTGTGCTTATAATAGACATGCAGGAGAGAACCTGCCGTTTGATAAGTAGGAGATTTTTACTCATATTTGGAGGTGTTTAGAACAATGGGCAAACCTGAATCCCGTGATATTTATTCGCATTCGTCCAAATCAAAACGTCCCATTATTATTGCCGTATGTAGTGTGCTGGTAGTGGGAGTTGTCGTATTGGCGGCTTTGCTGGCCAGCGGCATAGTGACTTTTCCGGGGGGCTCTTCTTCTAGTCAAGAAGTAACGCAGCAGGAAAGCGAGCAGGAAATTAAAGAAGTATATGCATCCGGTACCACCATCGGAGGTATTTCGGTGGCGGGTATGACGGAGGAAGAAGCCAAAAAAGCGGTGGAAAAACAGATTGCGGACCAGATCCCCCAGGCTACGGTAACCGTCACTTATGAAAAAGAAACCATGACGATTACCAGCGAAGAAGCGGGGGTACAGGCGGATGTTTCCGGTGCTTTTGAAGACGCCAAAAGTGCGCTTGTAAAGCAAACGTCACAATCCAAAGATGCGGCTTCCGATGAGTCGTCTAAAAAGACGGCTTCAAGCACCCAAAAAGTGGATTACCCGGTTGAGCTCTCTTTCGATGAAAAGGCTATCCAGGAAAAAATTGATGCCTTTGCCGATAAGGTCGATTGTGACCCTGAAAATGCAACGATTAAGGCGTTTAACAGTTCGACGGGTACCTTTACGTATACCGAAGGGAAAAACGGTTTGAAAGTCGACCGTGACAAGTTGCTTGAACAGGTGTTGGCAGCTTTAAAAGAAGATAAAGAAACAAAACTTGAAGCACCGGTCAAAGAAATTCCCTTTGAAAAGAGCGAAAGCGATGTGGCCGGTCATATCCAAAAGTTGGGTACGTTTAGCACATATTCCACTAATACGGCTGCAGGCAATCATAATATGAGTTTGGCGCTGGCTTCCATTAACGGAAGTGTTGTGCAGCCCGGCGATACGTTCTCGTTTAATACCGCTACAGGGGATACCACCAATGGTTCTCTGGGTTATCAGCAGGCCGGTGCCATTGTAGGTGGGAAATCTACCCTGCAATATGGCGGCGGGATCTGTCAGGCCAGCACAACCTTGTATGGCGCTGTTGCCCGTTCCGGACTGGAGATTGTAACACGGTATAACCACACGTGGCCCTCTACGTATGTGGATATTGGGCAGGATGCCACGGTGGACTACCCGGCGCTGGACTTTGTATTCCGCAATAATACCGAATACCCGATATATATTTCGGCAGGGATGAGCGGTACGCAGCTAACCGTAACCCTGTACGGGTATAAGCCCGACACCTGGGATAAAATCAGCGTGTATTCCCAGCAGACCGGCACGATTGCGCAGCCGGCAACCGAATATGTACAGGATTCGTCCCTGGCCGCCGGAACGTTTGAACTGTACCGGCAGGGCAATGCCGGTCGTACCGCAACGGCCAGCCGTGTGTACTATAAAGATGGTCAGGTTGTAAAAACGGAAAGCCTGCCGTCGTCTACCTACCGGGCTCTGTCGACGATTTATCATTACGGGCCGGGAACAAACGTGGCTGATGTGAAAAAAGCGGTAGCTTCGGGCAAGACCAGCGGCAGTGTAGGAACGTCTTCGACGCCAAAACCGGAAGCAACCCCGACCCCGAAGCCGACAACGACGCCCACTCCCAAACCGGAAGCGACCCCAACCCCGACCCCTAAGCCTACGCCCACGCCTACTCCCAAGCCGACGGCAACTCCGACGCCGAAGCCGACTCCGACTCCTACCCCAACTCCCACACCGGATACTTCGGAGTCATCACCGGAGCCAGAGCAGGAAACAACAGAAAATAGCGGCGAATAAAGCAATATGACGAAAAAGAGGAATCCACAATACGTGGATTCCTCTTTATTTGTGCATGGAATAACCTTGACTTTTTCTATGAAATCTGCGAAAATAAATCCGTACATAATTATGAAAAATGCGGTGTTGTGTACGGACAGGGGAAAACAATCGAAAAGGGTTGTTCTGTTTTTGGAAAGGGCAGGATTTATGGAAACGATGAAAAATATCCCGAAAGTCAGCGTGATCATTCCCGTCTATAACGTGGAAGATTATGTTGGGGAATGTCTGGAATGTTTGAGCAGGCAGAGTTTCCGCGATTTTGAAATTATTGCTGTGAATGATGGCTCTACCGATCATTCGCTACAAGTGTTGGAACAGTGGCGGGAAAAACTGCCGAATATGCGTATTTTGGATCAGGAAAACAGCGGGGCGGCTCAGGCGCGCCGTGCAGGTCTGGCCTTAGCGCAGGGCGAATATGTCATTTTTGCCGATGCGGATGACCGGATGAGCAAGCTGTATTTGGGTAGTTTATATCAGGCGGCCACAAACGTAGATGCGGACATTGCTTGTTGCAATTACCGGTTTGACTTTGTAAGCGGCCTAAAAATGATTTATCCGTGCCGGGTCAACGGTGTTCTCACCCGGGAAGACGCCATGCGCAAATTGATTGATGACTGGTGCATTCAGGGGTTTTTGTGGAACAAAATGTACCGCAAAACCTTGTTTACGGAACATGAAATTTTGTTCCCCACCATGTGTTTTGAAGATATGATTATCAATAATCAGCTCTTCTATTACGCCAACCGGGTAGCGGCCGTGAAAAAACCGCTCTATTACTACCGGCAGCGTAAAACCAGTGCTCTCAACACCATGGATGCGAAAAAGATCAATGACTTTTTCCGCGCTATGGTGATGGTACGGAGCATGCTGGAAGAACGCGGTGAGTACAAAAAGTACGAACGCAACTTCCGTACCCTGTGTTTTAAAACCCGCAACTGTATTGTGTACTACATTATCCAGATGCATATGCGGCAGCATAGCAGCGGCGATTTGATGGAAAATATCCGGCGTGCCCAGCGCGCTATGAAATTGATTATTAGCCGCGATGTTTCGCCGTACTTGCGTCAAATCGATACGAATGTAATCCGGCAGCCTCTGGGCAGCCAGGTTGCCGTATAAGAAATACGGAAAGAACATGAGCCCCTGCGGCCTCGGCTTTGCCGCGGCTGCAGGGGTTTATTTTTTATTGGTAGGAAGGAGACCAGAACATGAAAGATGGGTTTCTGAAAGTAGCAGCGGCAACCCCCGCCATTCGGGTGGCAGACTGTCCGTATAATGCTGAAAAAATAAGGGACCTGGCACGGGAAGCAGCCGACCAGGGTGTAGAAGTGGTGGTATTTCCCGAACTATGCCTCACAGGGTATACTTGTGGGGATTTGTTCCGGGAAAAAAGCCTGCTGACGGGGGCGGAACAGGCGCTGGCATGGTTACTGGAGCAGACGGCCGGATTGCCCCTCTTGTTGTTTGTGGGTGTGCCTGTGGCAGTTGACGCCGACCTGTACAACTGTGCTGCCGTTTTATGTGAAGGGCGCCTGTTGGGACTGGTACCGAAACAGTATTTGCCCAATTATAGCGAATTTTATGAAGCCCGGCACTTTACTCCAGGCCCTGCTTATCGGGAGATTACGCTGTGTGGACAAACGGTACCGCTGGGAACCGATCTTCTTTTTGCCTGTGAAAATGAGCCTGACCTGATTATTGGGTGCGAAATCTGCGAAGATTTGTGGGTAGCGGAGCCTCCCAGCACCCGATTGGCCCAGGCCGGAGCCGTGCTGTTGTGTAACCTGTCGGCCAGCGATGAAACCATTGGAAAAGCGGCGTACCGGCAGCAACTGGTGGCCGGGCAAAGTGGCCGATTGGTGGCCGGATATGTCTATGCTGATGCGGGCAAAGGGGAATCTTCCACCGATCTGGTGTTTGCAGGGCACGATCTGATTGCCGAAAATGGTACAATTCTGGCTGAAAGCGAGTTGTTTAAAACCGGGCTTACGGTAGCCCATATGGATATACAGCGGCTTTGGCAGGAACGCCGGCGCATGAGCACGTGGCGCAATGAAGGGTGGAATACGGTGAAACGGATTCCCTTTGTGCTGCCACAGGCTGAAGAGGGAGACTGGCAGCGTGATATTGCCCCGCTGCCGTTTGTACCGCAGAATGGGCAGGACCTTTCCCAGCGCTGCCGCATGATTTTAACCATGCAGGCCCAGGGGCTGGCCAAACGTCTGGCCCATACGAGGGGACGCAGCGCTGTGCTCGGACTGTCGGGCGGGCTGGATTCTACGCTGGCTCTGCTGGTAACAGCCGAAGCATTTGATCAACTGGGACTGCCGCGGGAGGGCATCCTGGCGGTTTCTATGCCGTGTTTTGGTACGACTGGCCGTACAAAGAGCAACGCCGCCATGCTGGCAGAGCGGATGCATGTTTCCTTTAAGGAGATCCCCATCGGGGAGGCAGTCAACGTGCACTTTGCCGATATTGGGCATGATCCGGACGTACACGATGTTACCTATGAAAATAGTCAGGCGCGGGAACGTACCCAGGTGCTGATGGATTTGGCGAATCAGACTGGTGGCCTGGTGGTTGGTACCGGGGATCTGTCGGAACTCGCGCTGGGATGGGCGACCTATAATGGCGATCACATGAGCATGTACGCTGTCAATGCTTCGATTCCCAAAACTTTGGTACGGCATCTGGTGCGGTATGTAGCCGTAAACACACAGGATGATTGCCTGAAAGAAACCTTATTTGATATTTTGGACACGCCGGTCAGTCCGGAACTGCTGCCGCCGGTAGACGGGAAAATTGCGCAGAAGACCGAGGATTTGGTGGGGCCCTATGAGTTGCACGATTTCTTCCTGTATTATATGCTGCGGTTTAATTTCACCCCCGGGAAGATCTACCGTATGGCGTTGCATGCGTTTGAAGGGGAATATGAAGAGACGGTCATTAAAAAATGGCTGCAAACCTTCTATCGCCGGTTCTTTGCTCAGCAGTTTAAGCGCAGTTGTTTGCCCGATGGCCCCAAAGTGGGGTCGGTTACCCTGTCGCCTCGGGGTGACTGGCGGATGCCCAGTGACGCGTCAGCTGCGTTGTGGCTGAAAGAAATCGAAACACTGTGAAAAAGGGAGGCGGCACCATGGCTGATAAGGTAGTGGTGCGCTTAGCAACGCCAGAAGACGCTGCCAAGCTGCTGCCGCTTTATGCACCGTTTGTCCGGGAAACGGCCGTCACATTTGAATATGAAGTGCCAGAGGTGGAAGAATTTGCCGGGCGCATTCGTCGGGTACGGCAGGATCTGCCATGGCTGGTATGTGAAATTGACGGACAAACCGCCGGCTATAGTTATGCGTCTCATTTTCGGGAACGAGCCGCCTTTGGGTGGGATTGCGAATTTTCCATTTATCTGCATAAGGATTTTTTCCGTGCGGGAGTGGGCAGTGCCCTGTTTCGCTGTATAAAGGAGCTTCTCACAGCCCAGGGATATTGCCGCTTTTATTCGATGATTACGTACCCCAATCCCCAGAGTGTAGAATTCCATCGAAAAAATGGATGGCAGGAGCTGGCGGTGTATCCCCAGTGCGGCTATAAACATGGGTCTTGGCATGACTTGTTAGTGATGCAAATGCTGTTACAGGACCCCATGCCGGGTTCACCTCAGCCGCCGGTGGCAGTCGATAATTTGCCGCCGGACATGGTGCAAAACCTGCTGCACCGGGCAGAACAAGAAATGGAAGAGGCCTATAAAAAGCATGGAAAATAAAAAACACCCAACGCTTT
>CAJKJS010000012.1 GCA_905200265.1 uncultured Oscillospiraceae bacterium | reverse complement strand
CATCGGGAAAGGAGACAGGTAGTATGAAACAACCCAATATCATTTTTTATTTTTCCGATCAGCAGCGCTGGGATACCCTCGGCTGTTATGGGCAAAAATTGCCGGTCACTCCCAATTTGGACGAATTAGCACGAGAAGGCGTGAAATTTGCCAATATGTTTACCTGCCAGCCGGTATGCGGACCGGCTCGCGCCTGCCTGCAAAGCGGGCGGTATGCCACCCAGATTGGCTGTTGGCGCAATGCGCAGGCCTTACCCCAGGGGATTCCCACCTTAGCAGGAGCTTTCCGCGGTGCGGGATATGAAACGGCGTATGTGGGCAAGTGGCACCTAGCTTCGAATAAAAGTAGCTATGAAGAATCCGGCGGACCGGAGGATTTCGAAACCCGCGCCGTGCCACCGGAGCGCCGGGGAGGCTATGAGTATTGGATGGCGTCGGATGTGCTGGAATTTACGTCCCATGGGTATGACGGTTATGTGTTCGATGGGGACGGCCGCCGTCGGGATTTTGTCGGATACCGGGCCGACTGCATCAATAATTACGCCATTCAGTTTTTGCACAACCGCCAACGGAATCGGCCGTTTTTCCTGTTTCTTTCGCAAATTGAGCCTCACCATCAAAACGACCATCACCGGTTTGAAGGCCCCGACGGCAGCCGCCGGAAGTTTGCGAACTATGAGGTGCCCGGGGACCTAGTAGGTACCGAAGGCGACTGGCGGGAAAATTACCCCGATTATCTGGGGCAGTGCCACAGTTTGGACGAAAACGTGGGCCGCTTGGTGGACACGCTCAAAGATCAGGGATTGTGGGATAATACCATTTTGTTTTACACCAGCGACCACGGGTCCCATTTTTGCACCCGCAATGGGGAATATAAGCGGGCGTGTCACGATGCCTGCACCCATGTTCCGCTAATTGCCGTAGGCGGGCCCTTCCAGGGCGGAAAAACCATTCATGAACTCGTCAGCCTTCTGGATTTGCCGGTCACACTGCTCGACTGCGCTGGGATTACGCCGCCAGAGGAATTTGTGGGGCATTCGCTACTGCCTTTGCTTAAGGGCGATACGAGCGGCCGCCCGGAAGAAGTGTTTATGCAGATTAGTGAAAGCGAAATAGGCAGAGCCATTCGCACACCGCAGTATACATACTGCGTGCGGGCACAGGGCGATGCCTGGAATAGCCCTGGGGCCACTTTGTATGAAGAAGAGTATTTTTATGTACTGGCAGATGATCCTCACCAGCGGTATAACCGGGTGGATGATCCGGCTTTTGCCGCAGCTCGGGCGGCGTGCGCCCAGCGACTGAAAGCCCGTATGGTGGAAGCTGGGGAGCCGGAACCAGTGATCGTACCCCACATGGGCTAAATTCTATTTGGTAAAACAGGGGATAGAACCCTGAACATAAAGAAAGGAAGACACACCATATGAAACAACAATCCCTGGGGGCCGGAGTGCGGCTGTTGCCGTCCCTGGCACTGAATAAACAGGCTTTTGACCGGGAGTACCTACTATCGTTAAAAGACGAAAACCTGCTGTTTTCGTTTTATACCGAAGCGGGACTCAGCGGCTGGCATGTGGATAAACCGGTACACATCCATTGGGGATGGGACGGACCGCTGTCCCACATTCGCGGAACTTTTACCGGCCACTGGCTCAGCGCCTGCGCCCGGCTGTATGACGAAACCGGCGATGAGGAACTGAAAGCCCGGGCCATGCATGTGGTAAAAGAAATTCGCCGTTGCCAGGAAGTAAACGGTAATGGTTGGGCGTTCCCCATTCCGGAAAAGTACCTCTACCAGTTGCGCCGTGGTGTTCATTTTTGGGCGCCGCAATATGTGTGCCACAAGGTCATGATGGGGCTGCTGGATGTGTATGTCTATCTGCACGACGAAACAGCCATGCAGATCCTAAAGGGATGCACCCAGTGGTTCTGGCAGTTTACCGAAGAAACGCCGCGGCATGTGATGGATGACATGATGGATGCCGAAGAAACTGGCGCCATGATGGAATTTTGGGCCGATCTGTACGCGGTGACCGGCGATGAAACACATAAAATCCTGATGGAGCGGTACGAACGGCCCCGACTCACCGAACCGTTGTGGCGTGGGGAAGACGTGCTCACCAATATGCACGCGAATGCCACTGTTCCGGAAATTCACGGTTGTGCCCGGGCGTATGAAGTCACCGGTGACGAACGGTACCTTACCATCGTCAAAAACTATTGGCAACAAGCCGTCACAAAGCGGGGCATGTTCGTAACCGGCGGTCAGACAGCCGGGGAAGTATGGACGCCGCCCCACCGCCAGAGCGCCCGTTTAAATCACAATAACCAGGAACACTGCGTGGTCTATAACATGATCCGTCTGGCCGATTACCTATATCGCCAGACAGGGGACAAAGAATACCTCGATTATATCGAACTGAATCTCATCAACGGCTTGTTTGCCCAGGCGTTTTGGAAAGATACGTACGAAACCCTATCGAACGCCATCAGCCGCGATGAGGGGATTGTCACGTATTATCTGCCGCTGGAGGCCGGTTCTCACAAAAACTGGGGCAGCCGCACGGAAGACTTCTGGTGCTGCCACTGTACGGCGGTGCAGGGGCCCAGCCGGTACCGGGAATGGCTTTGGTACCGTGGGGAAGATCATAGCCTGACGCTGGCTCAGTTCCTGCCCAACCGCCTAATTATGACCGAAGGGGACAAGACATTGAACCTGACGCTGTCGGTCACGGACCGCAGCGGCGAATGTGTGAAAATCACAGGCCTGGGAGCAAAATACCCCACCCGGCCGGAAAGCGACAGTTATACGTTGCAGGTAGAGGCTCCCGATGGCCCCGTGAGTCAGAGCTTGCGGGTACGTCTGCCCGGTTGGCTATCGGGTCCGGCGGTCTTTACGCTAAACGGTGAGGCTTGTACCCCCACGGTGCAGGACGGCTACGCCTGTCTATCCCGTAGTTGGCAAACGGGAGATACGCTGCAAATGGAATTCCCCAAAGCCCTTCGTTGCTGCCCGCTGGAAGACGACCCGAACACGGTGGCATTCCGGTATGGGCCGGTGGTGCTGGCCGGACTCAGCGAAGCACGGCTGCTGCATGGCGATTGTAACGACCCCTCTACTATGCTCGTGCCCCACAATGAACGGGAGTGGGGGAACTGGAATATTCAGTTCCGCACCGTCAACCAGGATTTCGGTTTTGTGTTCCGCCCGCTGTATGACATTGGCAGGGAAACCTATACGATCTATTACCAGGTGGTGTAAAAAGAATAACGGGATGAAAGGAGGGAAAACCGCGTGAACGAACGTTTAATCGGGGAGCTTTCGCGTATTACGCCGGAAGAAGAAGCGCTGTTACATGGGCAAAAACTCGACCGGGAACGGTACACAGCTCCCGGTGGCGCGTTCCATATCGACAGCCGCCATATGCTGGAACAGGGCAAGCTCATTAAAGTGCGCCCTCACACGCGGTTTACTCCGTTCCCGTATCATACCCACGAGTATATCGAAATCTGCTATTGTCTAAAAGGGCAGCTCATTCACCGCATCAACCACCAGGTGGACCTCACCCTGCACCCCGGGGACCTGCTGTTTTTAGGGTTGCAAGCCGGGCACGAAATCCGCCGGGCCGGTCAAGACGACCTGGCCGTAAACTTTATTGTGCAGCCGCCGTTTTTTGACACGGCATTTTCGATGATCGGGCAGGATAACGTATTGTGGCGCTTCGTGGCGGAAGGGTTACAGGGGGCGATGCCCTATCTGCTTTTCCGGGCGGGGGAGCTTCTGCCGGTGCAAAATCTGCTGGAAAATATGATCTGGTCGCTCCTGCATCCGGAAAACAACCGGCGGCGCATTACCCAAACCACCATGGGGCTGCTGTTTTTAGAGCTGCTCAGCCATATGGAAACAGGCGAACTGCCCAAACAGGAAGAAAACCGCTGCGTACTGGAAGCCCTGCGGGAAGTGGAAGAAAACTACGCCCAGGCTGATTTAACCCGCGTGGCGCAAAGCCAAGGGGTGTCGCTTTCCTATGTCAGCGCCCAGGTGCACCGGGCCACAGGCCGTACGTTTAAAGAATTATTGCGGCAAAAACGCATGGATAAAGCGGCCCAGCTGCTATGTACCACCACTTTGAGTGTGCAAAATATTATTGTGGCGGTGGGGTACGAAAACACCAGCTACTTTCACCGGGCGTTCCGCAAAACGTATGGAATGACGCCCCGGGCGTACCGCTTACAGCAAAAAGAATCATCCCATCAGGAATAGGTTTAATTAGGACGCTTTTTTAAAAAGAAGCGTCCTTTCTTTTGCCCTTTTCATGGGCGTATAATGCGTATGGAAGGGGGAGACATGTATGGAACATCTGGCGATTGACATCGGTGCTTCCAGCGGACGCCACATTTTAGGGTTCGAAGAAAACGGACGCATTGTTATGCGGGAAATCTACCGTTTTGAAAACCGTCAAGTGTGGAAAAACGGCCACCGTTGCTGGGATTTATCCCATCTCATCGAGCAAATCAAAGAAGGACTCAAAGCCTGCCGGGCACTGGGGCATGTGCCCGCTACCATTGGCATCGATACCTGGGCGGTGGACTATGTACTGCTCGACCAAAATGGGGATTTGGTGGGCGACGCTGTTTCGTATCGAGACAGCCGCACGGAGCAAATAACGGACATCGCTGAAAACATGGTGCCGTTTGCTGCGCTCTATGCGAAGTGTGGCATCCAACACCAGCCGTTTAACACCGTGTATCAGTTGTTGTCCCAGCAGCGGCAGGACCCCGACGTGCTGGAAAAAGCGAGGCACCTTCTGCTTATCCCCGATTATTTACACTACTGCCTGACGGGCCAGATGGCCTGGGAATATACCAATGCCACCACTACGTCTTTGGTGGGGGCGAAAGAAAAGACTTGGGATACATCCCTCTTGCGGTCGTTTTCCCTGCCGGAAGGGCTTTTTGGGCCCATCAGCCAGCCGGGCACCGTGCTGGGGGATTTGCTCCCGTCCGTAAAACGGGAGGTGGGCTTTGACGGGCACCGGGTGCAAGTGGTGCTGCCAGCCACCCACGATACGGCGTCTGCTTTCCTGGCAGCGCCCATCCTGCCGGGGGAAAAATCCCTGGTACTCAGTTCCGGTACCTGGTCACTACTGGGGGCGGAACGGGATGAGCCGCTGTGCAGCGAGAACGCCCGCTTGCACAATTTTACCAACGAAGGCGGCGCGTTCGGCACCTGGCGCTTTTTAAAGAACAGCATGGGGCTGTGGATGTTGCAATCTCTGCGCCGGGAAGCAAACGGCGAATCGTACGTAAAAGGAGAGAAGGCGCCCGAGCGGGCCGCTATTAATTCCATCAGCTTTGCCGCGTTGTGTGACATGGCCAAAAGGGAGATTGATTTTCCCACTCGTGTAGATCCCAACGACAGCCGGTTCCTGGCGCCCGACAGTATGGGAGACGAAATACAAAAAGCCTGCCGGGAAGCGGGCGGTCCGGTGCCGCAAAACCTGGGACAGGCGGCGGCCTGTGTATACCACAGTTTAGCACAGGATTACGCCCGCGTGGTGCGAGAGATAGCCGGTGTCACCGGTGACACGTACAATACGCTGCATATTGTGGGCGGCGGCTGTCGGGACGCGCTGCTCAATACCCTGACAAAGCAGCAAACGGGGCTCACCGTTACCGCTGGGCCGGTGGAAGCGACAGCCCTTGGCAATTTAATGATGCAGATGATCAGTATGGGTACGTTCCAAAGCCGGGAAGAAGCTCGTGCCGCGGCCCGGCGTAGTTTTCCGATAGAAACCGTCAAAGAGTGAGGGAGGGTATTTAACATGAACGAAACATATGCAAAAACTATCTATGCCCGGTACGGGGTGGATGTAGAAAAAGCCATGGAAACGCTACAAAAGGTGCCCGTTTCCCTGCACTGCTGGCAGGGGGACGATGTCACCGGTTTTGACCGCAAAGAGGGTGGCCCTCTCACCGGCGGCATTCAGGCAACGGGCGGGTACCCGGGCAAAGCCCGTACCCCCAAAGAGCTCATGGACGACATGGACCAGGTACTGGCCTTGTGCCCTGGCACAAAGAAAATCAACCTGCACGCAAGCTACGCGATCTTTACTCCGGAAGCGCCCTGGGTAGACCGGGATAAGCTGGAGCCAAAACACTTTGCGCCGTGGGTGGCGTACTGCAAAGAGCGGGGATTGGGGGCCGATTTTAACCCCACCTTCTTTTCTCACCCGATGTGCGACCCGCTTACTCTGTCGTCCCCTCGGGAAGAAACTCGACAATTCTGGATTGACCACGGAAAAGCCTGTGTGCGCATTGCCCAGTATCTGGCACAGGAGCTGCACACTCCCTGCGTGCTGAACATCTGGACCGGCGACGGCTTTAAGGATATCCCGGCCGACCGGTTGGGGCCCCGGCAGCGGTATAAAGAATCCCTCGACGCAATTTTGTCGGAACCCTACGACCGGTCCATGGTGTATCCCTGTGTAGAGTCGAAAGTGTTTGGCATTGGGGTGGAATCGTACACCGTGGGGTCGGCGGAATTCTGCTTAAAATATGCGGCCCAAAAGGAAGGCTGCATCAGTTTGATGGATAACGGTCACTATCACCCCACCGAAGTGGTCTCCGATAAAATTTCGTCGCTTTTATTGTTCGATGAAAAACTGGCGCTGCATATCACCCGCCCGGTGCGGTGGGATTCCGATCATGTGGTGCTGTTCGATGACGAAACCCGGGAAATCTGCCGGGAAATCGTGCGCTGCCACGCCCTTGACCGGGTATTTTTGGCGCTGGATTACTTTGACGCTTCCATCAATCGGGTAGCCGCCTGGGTGACGGGGTACCGCAATCTGCAAAAAGCGCTGCTTTATGCTTTGCTACAGCCCGTGGATACCATGAAACAGCTGCAAGATGCAGGCGATTTTACGTCGCTGCTGGTTTTGCAGGAAGAAATGAAAACGGCGCCCTTCGGCCTTGTTTGGGATGCATACTGCCGTCGGTGCGGCGTGCCGCTGGACGGGGAATGGATGCCAAAAGTAAAAGCATACGAAGCCGCTGTTTTGGCGGCTCGGGTATAAGAAAGGGGCAGGAAACATGGAAATCACAAAAACCGAGTGGATGCAGGGCTTTTTGCGCATGGCGCAGGACGGATGGGAACAGGGCTGGCATGAGCGAAATGGAGGGAACCTGACGTACCGCCTGCGTCCCGAAGAAGCCGAAAGCGTGCGGGACCAGATGACCCCCGGCCCCTGGCAGCCCATCGGCACCAGCGTACCCGGCTTAGGGGGCGAATACTTTCTGGCAACGGGCAGTGGTAAATTTTTCCGCCATGTGGCCCGATGCCCGGAAGAAAACGTGTGCCTATTGGAACTAGACGAGGCGGGGGAAAACTACCGGATTGTATGGGGCCTGACAAAAGGAGGCAAACCGACTTCAGAACTTCCCAGTCACCTGATGAACCACGAAGTCAAAAAGCGGGTATCCGGTGGGCGTCACCGGGTGATCTATCACGCCCACTGCACCAACCTGATCGCACTGACATTTGTTCTGCCCTTAGATGACAAGGTATTCACCCGGGAACTGTGGGAAATGGCCACCGAGTGTCCGGTGGTGTTCCCCGACGGCGTGGGGGTGGTGCCGTGGATGGTGCCTGGCGGCCGCGATATTGCCGTGGCCACCTCCCGGCTCATGGAAACATATGATGTGGCCATTTGGGCCCATCACGGGGCGTTTGCGTCCGGTGAAACGTTCGACCTCACCTTTGGGCTCTTACACACCGTGGAAAAATCCGCCGAGATTTTGTGTAAGGTCCTATCCATGGGCGGGCACAAACGTCAAACCATCCAACCCGATGAATTCCGGGCTCTGGCCCGCGATTTCGGTGTCCAGCTGCCCGAACGCTTTTTGTATGAAAAATGACGCTCCTTCATGCCCTTGCAGGGACAAAACCGGCCGTGCTATAATGTGAAAAAAGCCGGCAGGAGGGAGCAAACGGTGGCCAATATTATCGCTGTTGTATGGGATTTTGACAAAACCCTGGTGGACGGATACATGCAAGACCCGATTTTCGCGCACTTTAACGTGGACGCCGAAGCGTTCTGGCGGGAAGTGGACGCCCTGCCGGACAAATATAAACGGGAACAGCATGTGCGTGTCAACCGCGATACCATTTACCTTAACCACTTTATCCGCTATGCCAAAGAAGGCAAATTCCCCGGACTGAATAATCAAATGCTGCGTCAGTTCGGATCGAAATTGACGTTTTATCCCGGCGTGCCGGACATTTTCGAAGCCGCCCGCAATGTGGTGGCAGGGGAAAAGCGGTATACGGAATATGACATCAAGGTGGAGCACTACGTAGTCAGCACCGGCATGCGGGAAATTATTCGCGGATCGATTGTCGAAAATGAAGTAGAATGCGCCTGGGGGTGCGAACTCATCGAGGACACCGATCCGAATGACAGAAACCGCCGCATCATCAGCGAAATCGGCTACAGTATTGATAACACCAGCAAAACCCGTGCCCTGTTTGAAATCAACAAAGGCGTGCCCCAGCGGGACAGCATGGAAGTAAATACCAAAGTACCCGAAGCCCAGCGCCGGGTGCGCTTTGAAAATATGATCTACATTGCCGACGGTCCCAGCGACATTCCCGCATTTTCCCTCACGCATAAAAATGGTGGGGCCACGTTTGCCGTGTATCCCCACGCGGATTTTCGGGCGTTCCGCCAGGTGGAGCAGCTGCGCCAGGAAGGGCGTATTGACATGTTTGCCGAAGCCGATTACCGCGAAGGCACCACGGCCTATATGTGGATTACCCAGAAAATCAGGGAATACGCGGAACGTATCTGCCGCCGGGAACAGGCCAAAATTCCCCAGGGCGGTACCCCAAAACATTTATAAACAAAAAACCGGAGCCACGAAGGATTTTTCCTTCGCAGTTCCGGTTTTTCTATTGTGGAAAATTAGTGCAGAATGGGTTCGTCGTCTTCCTTCCCGGGAATCGAGGCCGGAGCCAGTTCCTGGCACAGAGCCACGAGTTCATGGTCGTGGTTGACACGGATTTCGCACTCGGTGTCAAAGATCATGGTGTTTTCTTTGCCCACTTCACAGGCCGGCCAAGCCGGAAGTGCCGAGTTAGCGGGGTTACCATACCGGGCAAAGTTCATCCAGGCGCCAAAAATGCGTTCCTGCAGAATTTCCGTCACGCCGGGGGTGTTGTAGATCGGCACCAGTTCGGCATTGTGGAAAGCAAACGGGATTTCGGCGCAGTGCCAGGCTACCTTACCGGAATCCAGCGGGAATTCATAGGTGAACATGTACGAATACGTAGGAGCCTCAGTATGAACCGACTTTTTGGCAATGAAGTCGATGGTCGGGGCACGGAAAATGGTGTCCACCACGCAGGCGTCCGTCAGGCACTTGCCGGGATACGCCTTTTTGAACAGATCAGCAATTTTCGCAGCGCCTTCTTTGCCATACTTCTTTTCGACCATGGCCATCTGCTGTTCTTCCGTCATGTCGTACTTATGCGGCACGCCGGGGCCAAACGCAAATTCGCCCAGTACGGTACCAATCAGCACCGGGATCGTTTTGGCATGGTCGGTAAAGCCCACCACACGGGGATCGCCCACGTAGAAATCGTTGGCTTTGGGTGCACCGCCAATGTAACCGCCCTTGGCTTCAATGGCCGGGCTTACTTTCAGGTAGGCAGCTGCCAGCTGGGCATAGGGGATGGTTTCCACGTCTTTGACGCCCAATTCTTCCATCATAGCGGTGACCACTTCGCGGCCGTCGCCTTCCGGATCGGTGAAGTGATCCACCACACCGCTCTGCACGATGCCCTTCTGGAACAGGCCATCGGCCGAAGGCGTCTGCATCAGCGACCACACCTTCATACCGCCGCCGGACTGACCAAAGATGGTCACGTTTTCGGTATCGCCGCCGAAGTTTTCGATGTTATCATGTACCCACTGCAGCGCGGCCACCAGGTCGGCATTACCGGCGTTGCAGGAGTTTTCATATTTCTTTCCAAAGGGGGACAGGTCCAAATACCCCAGCACATTCAGCCGGTGGTTCACTGTTACCACGACGCAGTCGCCGTAAAGGCTCATGTTGGCGCCGTCATATGCTACGTGTTCAATAGCCGAACCAGCCACAAATCCGCCGCCGTGCAGCCATACCAGTACAGGCTTTTTGGCTTTGGAGTCAAGACTCTGGGTCCAGATATTCAGGTTCAGGCAGTCTTCATCCATGGGCCAGTAGCGGTGAGGGATTTTTTCTTCCCCACTGGGGACTTCCTGCTTCAAAAGCGGGCAAACATATCCATAAGAGAGCGCGTCTTTCACGCCGTCCCAGGGTTCTACCGGCTGCGGGGGCTGAAAGCGCTTCGCTACCGCGTAGCGCACCCCGTAAAACGTATACGTACTGTCCAGCTGAAAACCGCGGATACGGCCAGCTTTCGTTTCAACAATAGGCTCCGTCAGCGAGCACACAAATCGTTTTGCCATTACCAACTTCCTCCTTTTATATCTTGGCAAATAACCTCTGAAACTAGTATAGCAACTTTGTGTGTAAATTTCCAGTAGTAAACTTGCTTTTTTGTATCCTTCAAATGACTTGACAAAAAGAAAAGAGTGTGATATTGTAAAAATAACAATTATTCTTATTTTAAGGAGGCTGTTTTATGGACCCCAAAGCATTCCGTGCCCTTTCTTATGGCGTATATGTGATTACCTCCCATGTGGAGGGCCGCCCGGTGGGTTGTGTGGCCAACAGTGTCATGCAGATCACGTCGTCCCCCGCCACCGTGGCTGTCAGCATGAACCGCGATAACTTTACCCATTCAGCGCTTGCATCTACGGGTGTATTTGCTGTGAACGTACTGGGGGAACAGAGTAACCCGTCGCTCATTGGCCGCTTTGGATTCTCCAGCAGCCGTGATACGGACAAGTTTACCGGTGTTTCTTATGAAGAAAAGCAGGGGGTTCCGGTGCTGCACGACTCCTGTGCCTTTTTGCTGTGCCGGGTCATTGACCGCATGGAAACATCCACTCACACGGTGTTTCTTTCGGAAGTCATCGATGCCGGTGTGTTCCCGCCCGCCATTGCGGGCGACCCGATGACCTATGCCTACTATCATAAGGTGATCAAAGGCACCAGCCCCAAAAACGCCCCGACGTATCTACCTGAAGAAGGCGAAAAGAAACCGGAAGAGGAGGCAGCTTCGTCGGTACGGTGGGTGTGCAATGTATGCGGGTATGTATATGAAGGCGACCCGTTGCCCGATGGATTTGTGTGCCCGCTTTGTTCGGCCCCGGCAGAAAAATTTACCCGGCAAGTTCGCTAATCTCGACTTTTGTTTCATAAAAATCCCCCTGGCCAATAAAAGCCAAGGGGATTTTCTTATAATCCGTCTGTTTTTCTTATTGGGTCCCAGGTACGCAGCAGCTGGGCGCTTTGACCGGGACGGCGGAAGGTTTCCCGCAGGGAACAGTATTTATCCACCAGAATAATCACATAACTTTCCACATAGCGGGGTGGAATCAGAGTAAGCGGCCACATGTGCCGTTTAATAATAGAGATTTCCCGTTTTGTCAGGGGTATGATCTGTTCCGCTTCATGGAGCGCGTACCCCGGGTGCCGAAAACCGTGCCATCGGGGATGGCCGGGAGCATGCCAGTCGTACAAAAACAGGTCATGTAGTAGCGCTGCCCGGGCCATTTCGCCGGCGTGCAGGTGCAAAAACCGGCAAATCCGATAACAAAGGTACGACACACACAGGCAATGAAGCAGGCAATCGGTGTCCCCGTGTTGGATATACAGCCGCATTTTTTGTACCTGGGGGATTTGTAGCAGATTTTCCACTTCCCGCAGAAAATCGGTGAAAAAAGGTAATCGATTCATGAGGCTTTTTTCGACGCTTTGCGGGCTTTACGCTGTTCCATACGGATAAGAACCTTTTCACACAGCTGGTTATACACTTGTACCAACCATCCAATCAGCGGCGGTGCAAAGTTCATGGCGGCCATTACCACAATGACACAGGAAAGCGACAGGTTCGATAGTTCCAATAGGCTTTTGCCGATCACCAAAATAAACAGCAAAAACGCACCTTCTGCGCAGTAACAGATGATTTTGCGGTATTTGGTCAGCGGCGAATAGACAAGCCGCAAGGCATACAGATAATTCCACCCGGTAATCAGTACGCACACGGTGCTGATCATCATGTCGTTCTGATGCAAAAGCGCTCCCACATTGTCAATGAGGAAAACGGACGCCCCAATTGTCAGCGCCACGGGAATAGCGTATCGGAATACATGACGTAAAAAGCCCTTTTGAATGCGGTCAAAACTGGGTTCCAACTGCAAAATTAGGCACGGTACGCCTACGGCGCAGGCACTGATAATCGAAAGCTGAATGGGAATAAACGGATAATTTTCTCCCAAAAACACGGTCATGATGGCCAGCAGCATGGAGAAAATGGTTTTAATCAGGAACATAGAAGCCGCCATGCGGATGTTGTTAATCACTCGTCGCCCTTCATTCACAATATGGGGCATGGAAGCAAAGTTCGAATCCAGCAACACCAGATTGGCGGTATTTTTGGCGGCATCGCTGCCCGACGCCATGGCAATGCTGCAATCGGCCGTTTTTAAAGCCAGCACGTCGTTTACGCCGTCACCGGTCATGGCAACCGTGTGTCCATCGCGCTGCATGGCCCGTACCATTTGTTCTTTTTGCCGCGGTGTCACCCGGCCAAATACGTTGTAGTTTCGCACGGCCTGCTGCAAGTCTTCTTCGGTTTGCAGGGTAGCCGCATCAACATACCGTTCGGCATGGCGCAGCCCGGCTTTGGCAGCAATCGCCGACACAGTCACCGGATCGTCGCCGGAGATCACTTTTAGGTCGACATCCTGATTATAGAAGTACTGTAAAATTTCCGGCGCTTCTTTCCGAATCACATCTGTAATCAGGACATACCCCAGTGGCTGCAAGTCATCAGGCAGCGAGTTATCCGCCATCACCCGAGGGGTGTGGGCAATCACCAGCACCCGCAGCCCTTGGCGCGCGTATTCATCCATCTGGGCGATCATGGCGTCTTCCGGCTGGGGGAACAAAAACGAATAGGCGCCCATATAGTAGGTGCCCTCATTTTCGAAGGCAGCGCCGCTATATTTCCGGTCGGAGGAAAAGGGAATCACATGGGAGCAGGAAGCCGTTTTTTCGGGCTCAAAAGCCTCTTTCAGCGCACGGCTGGTGTCATTTTCATCGTCCGAAGCACCCAAAATGCGGCGTACTGCCCGGGCCGTCCCGCCTTCTTTTGTCAGGTCTCGCACGCCTTCCACCTTCATGCGCCCTTCGGTGATAGTACCGGTTTTGTCGAGGCACAGCGTGTCAACCCGCGCCAGGGTTTCGATGCAGTATAGTTCCTGTACTAGCGTTTTGCGCATGGACAGCCGGATGACCCCCAGTGCCAGCGCCGTACTAATTAACAATACAAGCCCCTGGGGAATCATGCCCAGCATGGCCGATACCGTGTCGAGGATGGCGGATTCATACCCCATGTCCGAAACAAAGTATTGTTTGCAGAAAAGCGCAATGCCAATGGGCAGGATCACAATGCTAATAAATTTCAGCACTTTGTTCATGCTTTCCCGCAGTTCGGAGTGCACAGGTTTGAAAATTTTCGCTTCTTTGGCGATTTGCTCCATGTAGCTTTCTTCGCCCACTTTGGTCACACGGCAAATGGCCGTGCCCGATGTGACAAAACTGCCCGACAGTATGTTGCTTCCGGGTGTTTTATATACGCTGTCCGATTCCCCGGTCAACAGAGATTCGTTTACATCGATACTGCCCTCTACCACCACGCCGTCGGCGGGGATTTGGCAGCCGGTTTTTAGTACCATAATATCGTCGGGTACCAGCTGGTCTACAGGAATTTCTTTTTGAACACCGCCACGAATCACAGGAATATGGCTGATCGTCAAAATACGCAGTTTATCCAGCGTGCGCTTAGCCCTGATTTCCTGAATGGTGCCAACCAGGGTGTTC
>CAJKJS010000011.1 GCA_905200265.1 uncultured Oscillospiraceae bacterium | reverse complement strand
ACACACTTACAGCTTGTGCACCAGTTTACAGTAGTCTGGCTCTTATAAGCCAGTCTTTTTTTAAACAGCTGCAGGAAGATCCACTGGGTCCACTTATAATATTCCGGGTCCGTTGTATTGATTTCTCTGGACCAGTCGAAGCTAAAGCCCAAGCTTTGCAGCTGCGCTTTAAAGTGGGCAATGTTTTTCTCCGTAATAATCGCCGGATGTACGTGATTTTTAATGGCAAAGTTTTCTGTCGGCAGACCGAAAGCATCCCAGCCAATGGGATACAGGACATTGTACCCCTGCATACGGCGTTTTCTTGCTACAATATCCAGCGCCGTGTACGAACGGGGATGACCTACATGCAGTCCCTGCCCTGACGGATAGGGGAATTCGATCATAGCGAAAAATTTGGGTTTGTCCGAACCATTGATAGCATGGAACGCCCCAGTTTCTTCCCATTTTTTCTGCCAGCGTGGTTCAATTCGTTTCGGTTCGTATTTTTCCATTTGTAAAAAGAGCCTCCTCTTCAGTCTTCGTCAAGATGCTGCAAAAAGTCCAGCGATACCGATTCCCCATCTTGCCACAGACGGTCCAAATCGTAAAAAGCACGGGCTTGTTCGGTGAAAATGTGAATGACCACCGTTCCATAATCCAGCAAAATCCAGGAGTTCGACTGATAACCTTCAATATGGTGTGGTTTTATTCCCTGTTCAATCAGCTTCATTTCAAGCTCATCGGCCAATGCTTTTACTTGGGTGGTGCTGCTACCATTGGCAAACACAAAATAGTCGGCCAAAGAAGAAATATCTTCAATTCGAATGGCCTTGATATTGTGTGCTTTCTTTTCATTCAGAAGAGTGACGCTCCATTTTGTCATTTCCCAAGGGGTCATAGCTTTCATTTTCCTTTCTTATGGGGAAGTTTTGGGTGCGCGAGCAATGCTTCATTAAAAGCCGCTACGGTATCAGGGTGAATCGGCGCATAATGACTGGCTAAATCGCCAATGGTATACCCGAGTCCCTCGATGATGGCATCCATCAAATCACGGTAGGCTAGTTTGCGCATTTGCTCTACGCCGGGATAATCGCGATCAATGCTGATAAAATCAGCCAGAAATACGATTTTTTCCACCAAGCTCATGCCCGCGCGTGCGGTGGTATGGTAACGCACAGCCGATAAAATTTCCGGATCGGTAATCTGCAATTCGTGTTCCAAATAACCTGCCCCACACATGGCATGATACAATTTGGGCGCGTTTTTTTCCACATCGCTTAGTATTATACCCCACTGCTGCATAAATTTCAACTGTTCGGCCGGCGGGGTATCTTTCATGATATCATGTAAAATACCGGCTGTGACGGCTTTTTCTACATCGGCCCCATACTTTTCGGCCAGTTTACCGGCTTCTTTTGCCACATTCACGGAATGCTCATACCGTTTTTCAGATAAGTGCGGCCGGATAACCGGCATGTAAAGAGCCAAAATCTCTTTTTTTGTCATAATAAACGCACCCCTTTCTTTTAAACACCATACAGATGATGCTCATAAATATACGTTTCTACCGCTGGCGGTACCAAATTTCCAATGGATTCCCCCACGCAACAGCAATGGCGCACTTGCGTGGAAGAAACCGGCAAAAACGGAATGCGGCACAAACAAACTTTGGCGCCCAAAGATTGCAATACCAACTTGTGTTCCTCCATTTTTTTAGTATCGCCATCTTGCCGGGGTGCCCCAGCCAATGTGGCACAACGAAAGATCACGTCGGGCTGGTACCAATGGTCCACCGTCAGGAACATATCTTCTCCCATGAGCAAAAAAAGCTCATCCTCAGGAAACTGTATTTTTAGCTCCCGTAAGGTGTCGGCCGTATAACTTTTCCCCTGCCGCTTCATTTCCATATCGGAAACTGTGACACCTTCCATATCTTTAACGGCCAACTGACACATAGCCAGCCGGTCTTCAGCCGGTGCCATATCATGAGCGGGTTTATGAGGGGGTACACGGTCCGGTATGAGAATCGCCCGGTTTAGCGATAATTGTTCCATAAACTGGCGCAAAATATGAAGATGTCCATGATGGATGGGATTAAATGTGCCCCCATAAATGCCTATTTTTGCCATTATACGTTTTGATTGCGGGGAGCCCGGGGCAACTGAATGACCGGGTCCTTTTCATTTTTCTTGTATAGTACAAACTTTGTACCAATCACCTGTACCATTACACTATCAGTTGCCTGTGCAATGGCGTTAGCTGCTTCTGCCGGGGAAAGCGGAGCTGTTTCCAATACTTTCCCTTTGATGATCTCCCGCTTCACAAGGGCATCGGACGCCTGTTTAATAAGTTCATCACTTAAGCCGGATTTTCCCACCATGAGAATCGTATCAATATTGGCAGCCAGCGAACGCAAATAAGCACGTTGTTTACTGGTTAATGTCATCATGTAAATACTCCTTTTCTTTATCGGTTCTGATAGTCTTGCAGCGCTACGGCAAATTTACGCAGCGCTTCACCGCGATGGCTGTGGGCATCTTTTTCTTCCCCACTGAGCTGGGCAAATGTTTTTTCACCAAACAGGAAAATGGGATCATAACCGAATCCGCCTTCCCCGGCCGGGGCGTGGGCAATCATGCCGCGGCACATACCCTGTACTTCCAGACGGTCGCCGTTAGGGAACGTACAGCAAATCGCGCTGACAAAAGCTCCTCCGCGTTGCTCATCGGGTACGTCTTTCAGTTCCTGCAAAATCAGCTGTACACGGTCTTCATCACTTGCCTCCGGCCCACCATACCGGGCCGAGTAGACCCCTGGCCGGCCATTTAGGGCATCCACCGTTAACCCGGAATCGTCCGCAATAGAGGGAAGCCCCGTTTCTTTACAAGCACTGTCGGCTTTAATCCGGGCATTTTCAGCAAAGGTGGTACCCGTTTCTTCTGCTTCGGTTAGTGACGGAGTGAGAATCGAAATTCCCATCGGTTCTAAAATGCGGCGAAACTCCCGCACTTTGTTTGGGTTATGAGTTGCAATAACAAATGTGGTATTTTCCATATAGCATGTCTCCTTTTGTACTCAAGACTGGGGACGGTCGAAAAGGGCTTTAGCAAAGTCTTCTGCATCGAAAGGCTGCAGGTCATCGACTTGTTCCCCAACACCGATAAATTTCACCGAAAGACCCAATTCTTCCCGAATGGGAATTACAACGCCACCTTTGGCCGTACCATCCAGTTTTGTGAGAATAATCCCGGTAATCCCGGCGGCCTTTTGGAACTCTCTCGCTTGGTTGACGGCATTCTGACCAGTCGTTGCATCCAGCACTAAGAGTACTTCTTTACTACAGCCCGGCAATTCCCGATCAATCACACGACCAATCTTGCTCAGTTCATCCATGAGGTTCTTTTTGTTATGCAGACGGCCCGCTGTATCGCAAATGATGACGTCACAATGCCGGGCTTTGGCGGCTGCAATGGTATCAAACACAACGGCAGCCGGATCAGCACCTTCGCTGTGTGCCACCATCGGAACGCCAGCACGCTGGCTCCATACCTGTAATTGTTCAATAGCTGCGGCACGGAATGTGTCGGCAGCCCCCAGAATAACGCTTTTACCTTCCTGCTTAAAACGGGAAGCTAATTTGCCGATGGTAGTAGTTTTGCCCACACCATTCACGCCAATCACCAGAATCATGGAGGGCTGTGTTTTTACATCCAGTTCCTGGCCGCCAGCCAGCAGTTCTGCCACCGTTTCCTGCAGTAATCCCATAATAGCGTTGGGATCTTTTTCGCCGGTTTCTTTTACTTTTTTCTTAACAGTTTCGCAAATGCGCTGGGCACTGTTCATGCCCACATCGCCCATCACCAACAGTTCTTCCAGTTCTTCAAACAGTTCGTCATCAATCTTTGTAAACGAATGCAGCATGGAACTGATCTGTCCGCTGATGGATTCCCGTGTTTTTTTGAGCCCTTCTCGAATTTTACTGAATAATCCCATTTCATTCACTCCTTTACCTTACCGGTTCGCGATATAGGCGCCTGCATCATCCTGGTTTTTCAGTTGCAACAGACGGGAAATACCCTCATCCTGCATGGTAACCCCATACAGCACATCGGCCTCTTCCATGGTACCACGGCGGTGCGTGATGGCAATAAACTGGGTACCTCCTGCCGCCATACGCCGCAAATAGGCCGCAAAGCGATCTACATTCACATCATCCAACGCCGCTTCAATTTCATCTAACATACAGAAGGGCGGCGGATTCACCTTCATGATCGCAAAATAAAGACAAATGGCTGTCAGGGCCTTTTCCCCACCGGACAGTGACTCGATATGGGTTACTATTTTCCCAGGTGGTTGTGCCGTAATTTCAATTCCGCTGGACAGCACATCTTGTTCATCACTGAGCAACAGTTCGGCAGAACCCCCACCAAACAGAGTTTGATAGATTTCCGAAAAATGGCGACCGATTTTGGCAAACTGTTCGGTGAAAATTTCTTTCATTTTCCCCGTTAACTCGTGGATGAGCTGCAATAGTTCTTCCCGGGAACGGCGTACATCATCCATTTGTTCGCTTAAAAAGCGGTACCGCTCACTCACTTCTTTATATTCGTCAATCGCAGCTACATTTACGGTGCCCAACGCACGAATTTTTCCCCGCAGTAAGGTGAGCTGTTTCTGCGCTGTAGCCGGGTCTTCGATGGTAATATCCATCTGTTCCGCTTCCCGGCGCGTCAGTTCATACTCATCCCACAATTTTTGAATGATTTCATCATATTGCTTTTGGAGGTTTTCTTTCCGCTCGATCAGCTTGGTAAGATCTTCACTGATTTTCTGCTTACGATCGTTGGCATCTCGCTCTTTTTGGCGTAGCTGAGCGGCTTCTTGCTCCACTTCCGCCCGTTTTTTCATATGAGTGTCTGCCTTGTTCCGGCAATCCTGGGCCTCTTGTTGCAGTCTTTCAATCTTAGCTTGGGCTTGTGTAATTTTACTGTGCAACGAAACCGTTGCGCTTTCAAACTGTTCCTTCTCTTCTTTCAGTTTTTGGCGCTGCTCTGCCTGATGCGTCAAAAGTTCCTGGTGACGGCGGATTTCGTCCCGGCAGGCATCCCGCTCTTTTTCCAGCGCAAATACGGCCATACGGTAGTTTTGCAGCTGCTGGCTAAGTTCGTCTCCCTGCAAGCTCCAGTCGTCGCGGCTTTGGGAAAGTGCCTGCTGTTCCTGCTGCACCTTTTCCATTTGGTCCGTTAGTTCCGCCAGCTTATCTTCGGCTTCCCTCTTACTCTGTTGCAAGATTTCCATACGGCTAAGGCCAGACAACTGTTCATTTTTTAATTCTTCGATCTGTTTTTGAATACTGTCACTTTCTGCTTCGCAACGCTTCTGTTCCGCTTCCACTAACAGCAGTTCTTCCCGAGCGGTTACATATTCGCTGCGGGCCGTTTGCAAATCGGCTTCCGCCTTTTGCAGCGCTTGTTGCAATTCTTCTACGTGGGCCATAGCCTGATCGGCCTTTTCTGCTAGGACTTTTGCCTGCGATTCCGCCTGTTCAATATCGGAACGGCGGCTGAGCAACCCAGCATGACGAATCATAGAGCCACCGGTCATAGAGCCGCCCGCATTGATAACCTGACCGTCGAGAGCCACCACGCGGAATTTGTACTGGAAGCGGCGGGCAATGGCCGTAGCAGCGTCTAAATCTTCCGCCACTACAACACGTCCCAACAAAGAGCGCAGAATTCCTTCATATTCTGCTTCACACCGGCAAAGTTCGCTGCCAATACCCACAAAGCCGGGGCATTGTTCCAAAGAAGGTTCGTGCAGGACATGGCCTCGAATGGTAGTCAAGGGCAAAAAGGTTGCACGACCGGCATTTTTTTGCTTCAGAAAATAAATAGCCTGTTTGGCATGTTGTTCGTTTTCGGTTACGATATTCTGCAAAGCGGGGCCCAGTGCCGTTTCCAGAGCAGCGGCATACACTTTCTGCACATGTAACAGCTGAGACACTGTTCCTTTAATCCCGGAAAGGATCCCTCGAGCTGCTTCCCGCAGCACCATCTTAACACTCTGCTGGAACCCTTCCAGGTTCTTTTCCATATCTTCCAGCATACGGATGCGGCGTTCCATAGCCTGCCGGTCCAAAAGGATCTGTTCCGCCTGTTTTTTTGCTGCTTCGGCTTTTTCTTTGCGCGAAGCTACTCGCATAGCGTACCCATTCCCGGCATTTTCCAGAGCCTGCATACTTTGCTGAATATCCGCGATCATACGTTGATGGTCCTGCTTTTCCGCCTGTTTCGCTTCCAGCTCGGCCTCACGCTGACGCAGAGTTTCTTCCATTGAGCCCCGATGATTTTCAATTTCACCCAGGGCAGAATCCGCCGAAGCTAACCGCGTGCGCTGTTCTTCGCAGGCTACCCGTAACCGGGATATTTTTTCCGTCAGACTCAGATTCTGCGCTGCCGTTTCGTCCATATGGCGGCGCAACTCTTCCAACTTAGAAAATGTTTCGCTCTGCTTTTTATTCTGCTCTTCCAGTTGCTGCGTTTTTTCAGCCGCTAATTCTTTTTGTCGGATTATTTCATTTTCCAGGTCTTCCCGCTGTTCCTGCGCCTTGGAAAGATCATTCGTTAACCGGCGAATATCGCTCTCATGGTGGGAAATATCGTTTTTCCACACATAAATATCGGCTTGTGTCCGGGTGGCCTCTTCTTCTTTTTGAGAAGCTTCCTGACGATCCTGTTCGGCGTTAGAGGTGTATTCATTCATACGGCGGTAGCATGCTTCCTGAGAAGCGGCCAATTCCTCGGCTTCTTTCTGTACCTGGTCATACGAAAGTTGGGAAGAAGCAATTTGGTCGGTCTGTTCCCGTAAAACCTTCCCGGAGCGATTTAAGGTTGTAAGCCAAACGCCAATTTCCAAACTGCGTTTTTCTTCCGATAAACGCAGAAATTCTTCCGCTTTTTCGGATTGTTCTTTTAAAGGCTCCACTCTTGCTTCCAGTTCAGAAGCAATATCCTGCAATCGCAGCATGTTTTCTTCGGCTTTTTGCAGCCGACGCTCCGACTCTTCTTTCCGGTAACGGAACCGGGAAATACCGGCAGCTTCTTCAAAGATTTCACGACGTTCCTGGGAATGAGCCGAAACAATGCTGTCAATTTTACCCTGTCCGATAATCGAGTATCCATCACGGCCTAAACCGGTATCCATAAATAATTCATTGATATCGCGCAACCGCACATTGGCCCCGTTAATCAGATATTCGCTTTCACCGGAACGATAGTACCGGCGCGTAATCGAAACCGTATCATCATCGTAAGCCAGCGCACGGTCTTTGTTTTCAATGTAAAGAGTAACCTGTGCATACCCTAACGCACGGCGTCCGGGGGTTCCACCAAAGATTACGTCTTCCATTTTGGAACAGCGCAGGGTTTTCACGGACTGTTCCCCCAAAACCCACCGAATGGCATCACTAATATTACTTTTTCCACTTCCGTTCGGTCCTACTACGGCCGTAATACCCTTTTCAAAATGAAGGACTGTTTTTTCGGGAAATGTTTTAAACCCCTGCAATTCCAGCGAAGTAAGAAGCATCGTAATCGCCCCCTTTCATTTGATTTGAAAATCCCCTCGTTTCATAAGAGGATCGGCTATTAGTTTTATACAATATCCCTTTTCTTCAAAATAGCGCACATTCTGCTTTTTTTGTCCTACCGAAAGCGACAAATCCTGTGGGGCTACATGTACATGATAGGTGCCTGCTTTTTGTAGCCTAGCTTCCAAACGGTTGCGAAAGATTCGGCTGCGGCATAATTCCCCAAAAGCAGGATGATAAGGTCCCGCTATATGATCCACTCGCACACCCGTTTCATCATGTAAACCGGCACGAATCACACGGCATCCGTGGGATTCGAACTGAACGATAAGCTCGGCGCAAAGGGAGACCGCCTCTTCCAGTGTCTGCGGCTGGTAGTTACCTTCCTGAAACCATCTGGCTAGTGCCGTATGCGGAAGCACAAGGGTGGGATAGATCCGTACATATTCGGGTGACAAGCCATAAAGCTTTACACACGTTTCTCTGGCCTGCTCCTCACTGTCCCCGGGCAACCCGGTCATCATCTGGAGACCCAGTTGAAAGCCGTATTCATGAATGGCACGACTGGCCTCTTCTACCTGTTCCGGTGTGTGACCTCGGCCGTTTAACCGCAACACATCTGCATTCATACTTTGGGCTCCCAGTTCAATGGTCGTTACACCATACTGGCGAAGAAGCCGTAACATGGAATCCGAAATTCCATCGGGCCGCGTGGAAAGGCGAATGCCTTTATACCTGTACTGTTGTACGGCTGTCTGCGCGGCTTTCAGCAGGTTTTCCATGATTATTGGATCAATCATGGTGAAGCTTCCTCCAAAAAAAGCGATTTCTGTAAAGGGGATTCGCTTTCCGAGATATCTTGCTTGTTCTTCGGCTGTTCGCAAAACTTCCTCAGCGGTAGGCACGCGCTGCTGCCCGGTAATTTTGTTTTGATCACAAAAGGAGCAGTGAAATGGACACCCTTTATGGGGCACAAAAAAGGCCAAGCTTCCGCTTTTCATTTAATACCCCATCAGTTCCAACGCTTCCCGGGCCGCCTGCTGCTCGGCTTCTTTTTTACTGCGTCCGCCGCCTTTTCCGATGACATTACTATTCAGGTGTACTTCCACCGTAAAATGTTTGTCATGGTCCGGTCCGCTTTCCCCGGTGAGAACATAATGAAGTTCTTCTTCCGGGTTCTGCTGGATGATTTCCTGCAAAGTGGTTTTGTAATCTTTAAAGGGTTTGGTACCTGCCTGCTTGATTTGGGGCAAAATAAACCGAAGGATATGTTCCCGAGCGCGCTCCATACCGGCATCCAGATAGATGGCCGCTACCACAGCTTCAAAGACATCGCACAAAATACTGCTGCGGTCTTTCCCGCCGGAATGCTGTTCCCCACGGCTCAGACGCAGATAATCTCCCAATCCGATTTGACGGGAAAAACTGGACAGTGCTTTTTCACAAACCAGAGCGGCCCGCTTTTTGGTCAGTTCCCCTTCGGGTAATTCAGGAAAATGCAGATACAGGTAGTCAGCTACCACAACCCCAAGAACGGCGTCCCCCAAAAATTCCAACCGCTCGTTGCAGGTAGCTTTTCCTTTGTGTTCGTTGGCATAGGAAGAATGAGTTAGTGCCGTACGGAGAAGTTCCTTATCCCGAAACGTGTATTGCAGCTTTTTTTCCAGTTCGGCTAGATTTTTCATGCCTGTTCCCCTCCATGCTCTTGTTCAAAAGCCGTAATTGCTTCGGAAATCTCTTCGATAACATGTCCTTCCACATAGGCTTTTGTCAACCGGATCGCATTCTTAAACGTCTTTGCCTTTGCGCTTCCGTGGGCCTTAAAGACAGGTTTGGCAGCGCCGATAATGGGTGCCCCACCGTACTCGTTATAATCGACCCGCTTTTTCAGCGCCCGCATATCATTCAGAACCAAAGAAGCGGCCAATTTTGTTTTCAAATTCTTTGAAAACAGTTCTTTAATCATGCCGAACAGTTCCATCGCAACGCCTTCGTACAGCTTTAAAATCACGTTACCAGTAAAGCCATCCGCTACGCTTACATCGGCCCCCTCGCCGGGGATATCGCGGGCTTCCACATTCCCTACAAAGTTCAGGCCGCTTTTTTGTAGCAGAGCAAATGTTTCATGCTGTAGCGTACCGCCTTTGTGATCTTCGGTTCCCACGTTGGCAAGACCAACCCGGGGATTTTTGACACCCATCACTTTTTCCAGATAGGCCGATCCCATAATACCAAACTGCACCAGCATATCGGCCCGGCATTCCACATTGGCGCCACCGTCACACAACATGAAGAAGCCTTCTCGTTTGGGCATAACCGGTGCAAATGCAATACGCTTAATACCCGGAATGCGCCGTACAATCATATTCGTACCAAATACCAGCGCACCGCTGTTCCCCGCCGAAATAAAGGCATCGCCTTTACCGTCGGCCAACAGTTTTAGACCTGCTGCTAAGGAACAATCCTTTTTTTCCCGCATAATCGATTTGGGAGACGCATCTGTGGCAATGACATCGGGGGCATCGAAAATTTCCATATGAGATAGGGAAATTCCTTGCTGTTGAGCCGTTTGTCGGATAATCGTTTCACTGCCCGTGAGTAAAATGTCCACACCGTACTCTTCCACCGCCATCTGGCATCCTTTCAGAATTTCCAGAGGGGCGTTATCGCCTCCAAAGGCATCTACAATGATCTTCATCGAATACCCTCCTCTTTTAGCCGCTGCAGGGTGGGTTCCAAAGCTTGTAACCCGCGCTGCGCTAAAGCTGCATAACGTTCCTGTTTATCGCGAATCGATTGCGTAAGGGGCGGCAATACCCCAAAGTTAGCACCCATAGGCTGAAAGTCCCGACTGACACTTTCCGCTACATGGCGGGAAAGAGCCCCGATCATGGTTTGCTCTGATAAAATGACCGGATCAAGCTCGCGCAACCGGCACACCGCATTTTTTCCGGCCATTAAACCAGAAGATGCCGATTCCATATACCCTTCTACACCGGTGATTTGCCCGGCAAAGAATAGAGTCGGGCTCTTTATCACCGCATAGTCCGCCCCCAGGAAACCGGGGGAATTGAGAAAGGTATTCCGGTGCATGACTCCGTACCGTACAAACTCCGCATGTTCTAACCCTGGAATCATACCAAATACACGTTTTTGTTCCGGGAATCGCAAATTTGTCTGGAACCCTACCAAGTTATATAGAGTACCGTCCCGGTCTTCCCGGCGCAGCTGGACAACAGCCCAGGGACGGTGACCCGTTCGCGGATCACGAAGTCCTACCGGTTTTAGCGGTCCATACCGCAGGGTATCATGCCCGCGTTGACCCATCACTTCTACCGGCATACATCCTTCATAGACTTTCGGATTTTGCACGTCAAAGTCATGAACCGGAGCCCGTTCTGCGTGTATCAAAGCTTCGTAAAAAGCTTCGTATTCTTCTTTATTCATGGGGCAATTCAGGTACGCGCTGTCTTCCCCGTGGTCGTACCGGCTGGCCGCAAAACAGCGGTCATAGTTTAGACTTTCAGCCGTTACAATGGGAGCCGCCGCATCAAAAAAGCTGAGCTTTCCGCCACACAAAGCAAAAATTTCATCGGCCAGTGGCCCTTCCGTGAGCGGTCCGGTTGCCACAATGACAAGGCCGTCTTTAGGCAAGGACGTAACTTCTTCTGTGCGCACCGTAATATTTCTGTGCTCCCGAATGCGTTTGGTTACCTCTGCCGAAAATAAATGGCGGTCAACAGCCAGTGCGCCGCCTGCCGGCACCCGGCAAGTATCGGCACAGCTCATAAGAAGCGATCCCAGCCGCCGCATTTCTTCTTTTAAAAGCCCCGCCGCACTTTCCACCCGTGCGGCTTTGAGAGAATTGGAACAAATCAGTTCCGCAAAGTCCGGAGACTGATGGGCAGGGGTGTATTTGAGCGGCTTCATTTCAATAAGTTCCACCGAAAAACCGTTTTCAGCTACCTGCCAGGCCGCCTCACAACCAGCCAAACCGGCGCCAATCACGGTGACCGCGGCGCTCATTCTTCTTCGCGGATCTTCTCAAATCCGCAGTCAGGTGTTACACAATAGAGTTTCGGTTTTTTACCCTTTTTCATTAGCAATGTTTTTCCACAACGGGGGCATTTTTCCTTGCTCGGCTCATCCCACGACACAAAATCGCAGTTGGGATAATTTTCGCACCCATAGAAAATGCGCCCTTTTTTCGTGCGCTTTAGCACCACACGGCCGCCGCATTTCGGGCATTCGGCCCCGGTGTATTGCACATATTTTTTGATATTCTTGCATTCCGGGTACCCAGGACAGGCAATAAATTTACCGTACCGGCCCATTTTGACGACCATTTTCCGGCCGCATTTTTCGCAAACCAGATCGGTTTCGTCTTCTTTTAATGTGATTTTAACCCCTTCCATTTCCTGCTTGGCTTTTTGAAGGGTTTTATCGAATTCCCCATAGAAATCATGCAAGGTTTGCACCCAATTTTCTTCGCCACGTTGTACGGCATCCAGCTCATTTTCCACCTGGGCCGTAAAACGCACATTGACGATTTTGGGGAAATGCTCTTTCATCAATTTCGTAGAAACTTCACCCAGTTCGGTCGGGATCAGATTTTTGCCTTCACGGCGCACATATTCCCGCGCGGTAATGGTGGAAATGGTAACCGCATACGTAGAAGGACGGCCAATGCCGTTTTCTTCCAGCGCTTTAATGAGCGAAGCTTCTGTGTAATGGGCTGGCGGCTGCGTAAAGTGCTGATGGCCAGCGATTTCTTTCACTCGCAGCGGTGTACCGGCTTCCAGAACCGGCAGATTCGAGGCCGATTCCTCGGCTCCTTCGGTGCTTTCTTCATACAGCGCTGTGAATCCATCAAACGTTACACGGTAACCGCTGGCTTTGAACAGATAACCGTTTGCTAAAATAGACGCCTGGGTGGTAGCCATCAGACAGTTGCTCATCTGGCAAGCCACAAATCGTTTCCAAATCAGCGCGTATAATTTATACTGATCCCCCGTTAGGCTGTCTTTGATATCGTCCGGATGCAGTGCTACCGAAGTGGGACGAATGGCTTCGTGCCCATCTTGGGCATTGGCTTTCGTTTTGTAATGGCGTTCTTTTTCGGGCAGATACTTGCTGCCGAATTGATCGCCAATATACGTGCGCACTTCGGCAATGGCGTCTTCCGAAATACGCAAAGAGTCGGTACGCATGTAGGTAATCAAGCCCACAGCTCCCATGTCTTTGAGCTCCACGCCTTCATAAAGTTCCTGAGCCACTTTCATCGTCCGCCGGGCCTGGAATCCCAATTTCCGGCTGGCTTCCTGCTGCAGGGTCGATGTGGTAAACGGCGGCGCCGGAGAACGGCGGCGCTGGCCTTTTTTTACACTGTCCACAGTGAAGTCGGCGCCGTCAACCGCCTGTAAAATACGATTGGCTTCTTCTTCGTTGTGAATATCTACTTTGGTACCGTCGGCCAGACCATAGAAAGACGCCGGAAATTGTTTGCGTTCTCCTTTCGGGATAAATTTCCCATCGATCGACCAGTATTCCTGCGGCACAAAAGCCCGGATTTCCTCTTCGCGATCCACAATCAGACGCACGGCCACCGACTGCACACGACCGGCTGAAAGCCCTCGACGGATTACTTTGGCTAAAAATGGGCTGAGCTTATACCCCACCAGTCGGTCTAAAATCCGGCGGGCCTGCTGGGCGTCCACTAAATCCTGATCGATGCAACGAGGATGGGCCATACCTTCCTGAATCCCGTGTTTTGTAATCTCATTAAAAGTTACCCGGTTGACTTCATCGGTATCCATTCCTAAGAGATACGCTAAATGCCAGGAAATCGCTTCCCCTTCCCGGTCAGGGTCCGTTGCCAACCAAACTTTATCACTTTCGGACGCAGCCTTTTTTAGTTCGTCCACCAGTTTTTCTTTTCCTTTGATTACGGCATAGCGGGGTTTAAAGTCATGTTTGACATCCACGCTCAACCGGTTTTCCGGCAAATCGCGCACATGCCCCATCGACGCTACCACATCGTATCCCGAACCTAAATATTTTTTTATGGTTTTCGCCTTACTGGGCGATTCCACAATGACAAGATTATTTGACACTTTGTAAACCACCTTATCGATAGAAATTGTCTCGAAAGCAGACAGAAATAGGTTTTTTGAAAACCTTTTGATTAGAAACGAAAAGGTTTTCAAAATACTTATTGCCGTCTATATTTTGGCATACCGTCTTCCCGAAAAAGATTGAATAAACCCGCAAAGCTCCAATTCCGTAGCTGCCGACAAGGCTTTCGCTATAGAAAGGGACGTTTGTGCACAGATTTCTGTGATATGCCGGGGTTCAGACGATAACGCCTGAAAGAACGCGAGAGCTTCTTCTGACAAACCATCCGGCCGGTAGGATTCTGTTTCCGGTGATTTGACAGGATGAATGGGCGTTTTATGAACCGGAACTTGAATTCCCTTATATTCTTCCAAAATATCCTGGGCACAGGTGACCGGTTTCGCTCCGTCCTTAATGAGGCTGTTCACACCCT
>CAJKJS010000010.1 GCA_905200265.1 uncultured Oscillospiraceae bacterium | reverse complement strand
TTTCTTCGTCCATGCCACAGTCAATACACAATAGGACTTTGTCCCCCGGCCACGTTTGCAAGCGATGAACGGCTTGACGCAATTGCATTTCGGCATTTTCGACATGACCCTGAAAGGAAACCGGCACCCACACTACATTTTCCAGTGGCCGGTCAAACAGCCAGTGCATGGCTTGCCTCAATCCAACCAAAACACCTAGTAGCAAGAAAAATGTGAGCAAAACGCCACCAATCCAGTCCATAAGACCCCCTCCTCTGCTTTTATCGTATGCAGAGGAATGCAAAACTGCGCATAAGAAAATCCGCCCGGATATACCGGGCGGATGAAATAAGAGCTTTCTTATGAACGAACGCTTTCTGCTTTGGGATAAGTCAGACGGTCGACCGTCCACTCGGCCAGCACCTGCGCATAAGCTGCTGCCCAGGTACGGGCCTCAGCTAAATCATGTTCCTTATAGTTGCCACACTCCCAGGAATATTCGGCTCCAGGAATGATCCCTTCCCACTGGGCAATTTGCTGCATAGCCCGGCGTACGAAGTCGATCACTTCTTCATGGCGGCTATCTCTCACCAAGAAATAGAAGCCCGTACGGCAACCCATGGGTCCAAAATAAATGACACGTTCTTTTAGTCCCGCCTCATTACGGGCCAGGGTAGCAAACAAGTGTTCAATGGTATGCATGACCGGATTCGGCAAATATGGGGGCACATTCGGTTTTACAAACCGCAAATCGTATGTCGTTATGTCCCCATCCACCCGGGAAAGGTATAGCCCGGGGGTTAGAATATCATGATCAATCGTAAAACTGGCAATCTTCTCCATCAGATTCTTACGCCTCCACCGCAGCGCGCAGAGCATCTACACGGTCGGTCTTTTCCCATGCCACATCCAGATCTTCGCGCCCCATATGACCATAAGCTGCCAGCGGGCGGTACTGCGGACGCCGCAAATCCAAATCGCGGATAATCGCCGTAGGACGCAGATCAAATACTTTTTTCACAGCTTCCGCCAGTACCGTATCGCTGACCGTACCGGTACCAAAGGTATCCACCATTACCGAAACGGGATGGGCCACACCGATAGCATAAGCCAGCTGTACTTCACACCGGCGTGCCAGACCCGCTGCCACGACATTTTTCGCCACATAGCGTGCCGCATAAGCTGCCGAACGGTCCACTTTTGTGGGGTCCTTGCCCGAAAAAGCACCGCCGCCGTGGCGTCCCACACCACCGTAGGTGTCTACAATGATCTTGCGGCCTGTCAAGCCGGAATCGCCTACCGGACCACCCACTACAAAACGGCCCGTGGGGTTAATATAGTACTTGGTGTTTTCGTCCAGCAGATTCTCCGGGCAAACAGGACGAATGACATGTTCCAAAATATCCTTGCGGATTTGTTCCAAGCTGACATCGGGATCATGCTGCGTGGATACCACCACCGTATCAATGCGAACCGGGGTATATCCCTGGTATTCTACCGTCACCTGCGTTTTTCCATCGGGACGCAGATACGTCAGCTCGCCCGATTTGCGCACTTCTGCCAGTTTTTTGGCCAAACGATGAGATAACGAGATTGTCAACGGCATTTTTTCCGGCGTTTCATCACAGGCAAAACCAAACATCATGCCCTGATCCCCGGCACCAATCTGGTCGTCAGCATCGGTTGCACCGTTTTTCACTTCAAACGATTCATTGACACCCATGGCAATATCCGGCGATTGCATGTCGATGGACGTGATCAACCCACAGGTATGGCCATTAAAGCTGCATTCCGCATTATCGTAACCAATGTCACAAACCACCTTGCGAACTACCGATTCAATGTCGCAATAGCATTCCGTGCTGATTTCACCCATCACATGGATCAAACCCGTCGTAGCGGTTACTTCACAGGCCACATGAGCATCCGGGTCTTTAGACAAAATATCGTCGAGAATCGCATCCGAAATCTGGTCACAAACTTTATCAGGATGGCCTTCTGTCACGGATTCACTGGTAAAAAGATAACGTTTTTCTTCCATTTTCTTGTGTTCCTCCTTTATTACAACAAAAAACACCGTCCGGTAAAACCGAACGGTGTTACAAACGAACCTCATCTCTCGGTTTTTATCCGCAGGAATTGGCACCAACACAGCTTTTGCCGCAGGTTGCCGGGCATCATAGGGCCTGTTCCCTCCGCCACTCTTGATAAGGAGATTATTCAGTTGTTTATAAGTATATCATGCCATTATGCAGTCGTCTATAGACAAATAAGCAGAAATGAACAAATGGCATGCCAAGGTTTTTGTGCAAAAAAAGATACCGGTAGAAAATCTACCGGTATCTTAGAAAAGCTATGAAATTATTCGTTGATAGCGGTTACAACACCGGAACCAACGGTACGGCCGCCTTCACGGATAGCGAAACGCAGGCCCACTTCGATAGCGATGGGGGTGATCAGTTCAACGTCCATCACAACGTTATCGCCGGGCATGCACATTTCAGTGCCTTCCGGCAGGCTGATAACGCCGGTAACGTCGGTCGTTCTGAAGTAGAACTGAGGACGATAGTTGTTGAAGAAGGGGGTATGACGGCCGCCTTCATCCTTCGTCAGAACGTATACCTGGCCCTTGAACTTGGTGTGGGGATGAATGGTGCCGGGCTTAGCCAGAACCTGGCCACGTTCGATTTCAGTTCTCTGAATACCACGCAACAGAACACCAATGTTATCGCCAGCTTCAGCGAAGTCCAGCAGTTTGCGGAACATTTCGATGCCGGTAACAACGGTCTTGCGGCGTTCTTCGCTCAGACCAACGATTTCAACTTCTTCGCTCATCTTCAGCACGCCACGTTCCACACGGCCGGTAGCAACAGTACCACGGCCAGTGATGGTGAATACGTCTTCAACAGGCATCAGGAAGGGCTGGTCAGCTTTACGTTCGGGGGTGGGGATATAGTTGTCAACGGCGTCCATCAGTTCATGAATGCACTTGTATTCAGGAGCGTTGGGGTCGGTGGAGGTGCATTCCAGCACCTGCAGAGCGGAACCCTTGATGATGGGGGTGTCGTCGCCCGGGAATTCGTATTCGTTCAGCAGTTCACGAATTTCCATTTCAACCAGATCCAGCAGTTCAGCGTCGTCAACCTGGTCAACTTTGTTCATGAACACAACGATATAGGGCACGCCTACCTGACGGGACAGCAGGATGTGTTCACGGGTCTGAGGCATGGGGCCGTCAGCAGCGGACACAACCAGGATAGCGCCGTCCATCTGAGCAGCACCGGTGATCATGTTCTTTACATAGTCAGCGTGGCCGGGGCAGTCAACGTGAGCATAGTGACGCTTTTCGGTCTGATATTCTACGTGAGCGGTGTTGATTGTGATACCACGAGCTCTTTCTTCAGGAGCCTTATCGATGTTGGCATAGTCCATGAAGTCGGCTTCGCCCTGCATAGCCAGCACTTTCGTGATAGCAGCGGTCAGGGTGGTTTTGCCGTGGTCAACGTGGCCAATGGTACCAATGTTTACATGGGGTTTATTTCTTTCGAATTTTTCCTTTGCCATTGGAATGTTCCTCCTTATTCTTGCAATCATAATTCCGCAGTCGGTAAATCAATTTTATCAACTTACGGAAAGAAAATCAAGAGCAATCCAGAAAAAGTACGGGATTATTCCGACTTTTTCGCGCGCTTGGAAATGATTTCTTCGGATACGGACTTCGGAACTTCGGCATAATGAGCCGGTTCCATCACGTACTGTCCGCGGCCCTGCGTACGAGAACGCATGTCGGTGGCATAACCGAACATGGAGCTCAGCGGAACTTCCGAGTTGATCTGCTGGGCACCGGTTACAGCATCCATGCCCAGGATCATGCCGCGACGGCTGTTCAGGTCGCCGATAACGTCGCCCATGTATTCATCGGGCACAACAACGACAACCTTCATGATGGGTTCAAGCAGAACCGGATCAGCCTTCTTCATAGCCTCTTTGAAGGCAATGGAGCCGGCGATCTTAAACGCCATTTCCGAGGAGTCAACTTCATGATAAGAACCATCATACAGCGTGACTTTTACATCCACAACCGGATAACCGGCCAGCACACCACTGAGCATAGCGCCCTGGATACCGGCGTCAACAGCGGGGATATATTCCTTCGGAATGGAGCCACCCTGTACGGCATTGACAAATTCGTAGCCCTTGCCGGGGTTGGGTTCCACTTTAATCTTAACATGACCATACTGGCCGCTACCGCCGGACTGACGCTTGTACTTGTAGTCCACATCCGCCAGTTTACGAACGGTTTCTTTATAAGCAACCTGCGGGGCACCTACGTTGGCTTCTACTTTGAATTCACGCAGCAGACGGTCAACGATGATTTCCAGATGCAGCTCGCCCATACCAGCGATAATGGTCTGGCCCGTTTCTTCATCGGTATAAGCCTTGAAGGTGGGGTCTTCTTCCGCCAGTTTCGCCAGCGCAATACCCATCTTTTCCTGACCGGCTTTCGTCTTGGGCTCAATGGCCACACGGATAACCGGATCCGGGAATTTCATGGATTCGAGAATAATCGGATGCTTTTCGTCACAGAGCGTATCACCCGTAGTGGTGTTCTTCAGACCAACGGCCGCTGCGATATCACCCGCATATACTTTGGGGATATCCTGACGGTGGTTAGCATGCATCTGCAGAATACGGCCCAGACGTTCATCCGTATCTTTCACCGAGTTGTAAACCGTCGTACCGGCTTCCACCGTACCGGAATACACGCGGAAGAACGCCAGTTTCCCAACGAAGGGGTCCGTAGCGATCTTAAATGCCAGAGCGGCAAAGGGTTCGTCATCCGAAGAATGGCGCTCTTCTTCTTCTTCCGTATCCGGGTTCACACCGCGGATAGCCGGAACGTCCGTAGGAGCGGGCATATAGTCCACGATGGCATCCAGCAGCTTCTGAACGCCCTTGTTGCGGTAAGACGTACCGCAGGTCACAGGAACCATGGTGTTGGCAATGGTGGACTTACGGATCGTTGCTTTGATTTCATCGACGGTGATTTCTTCACCTTCGAAGTATTTTTCCATCAGAGCTTCGTCCTGTTCAACCACGTGCTCAATCAGTTCCGTGTGATATTTTTCGGCAATTTCCTTCATGTCGTCGGGGATTTCCTCGTCGCGCATGTCCTTGCCCAGATCATCATAGTACACTTCCGCACGCATAGTGACCAGGTCGATCACACCGCGGAAGGTGTCTTCACTGCCGATGGGCAGCTGAATCGGCACAGCGTTGCACTTCAGACGTTCTTTCATCATATTTACGACGCGATAGAAATCGGCGCCCATGATGTCCATCTTGTTGACATACGCCATACGCGGGACTTTGTATTCCTCAGCCTGACGCCATACGGTTTCAGACTGGGGTTCTACGCCGCCCTTTGCACAGAATACCGTAACCGAACCATCCAGCACGCGCAGCGAACGCTGCACTTCTACCGTGAAGTCCACGTGGCCGGGGGTGTCGATGATGTTGATTCTGTGATTCTTCCAGAAGCAAGTGGTAGCAGCAGAAGTGATCGTGATACCTCTCTCCTGCTCCTGTGCCATCCAGTCCATCGTCGCAGCACCATCGTGCGTTTCACCGATTTTGTAGTTTACACCGGTGTAAAACAGGATACGCTCGGTGGTCGTGGTTTTACCAGCATCGATGTGAGCCATGATGCCGATATTACGGGTTTTCTCCAGAGATACCTGTCTTGGCATAGCTTCCTCCTTGTTTTAGTCCCATCCGTTAACCGGATATCATTACCATCTGAAATGCGCAAACGCCTTGTTAGCTTCAGCCATCTTGTGCACATCGTCGCACTTCTTGGCTGCGCCGCCCACACCGTTCACTGCATCAAGGATTTCAGCAGCCAGTCTTTCGCGCATGGTCTTTTCGCTGCGCAGTCTGGAGTAGTTGGAGATCCAGCGCAGACCCAGGGTCTGTCTTCTCTCCGGGCGAACTTCCATAGGAACCTGGTAGGTAGCACCGCCTACACGGCGAGCCTTTACTTCGAGGCTGGGCATGACATTTTCCATAGCCTGCTCAAACACCTCGAGGGGATCCTTACCGGTTTTTTCGCTGACAATATCAAATGCACCATAAACGATTTTCTGGGCCACACCCTTTTTACCGTCGAGCATGATATTGTTGATCAAACGGGTTACGAGTTTGGAATTGTAAAGCGGATCGGGTAATACGTCGCGCTTTGCAATGTTGCCTCTTCTCGGCATAATCTTCCCTCCTTCACAAGAATGATATCATAGGTACTCGAAAGCATGACATAACTTCCGTTCGGCCATCCAAGAGGCGCTTTATATAAACGCCTTCTACTGGGTTACCCCAGCAGGAGCCACCGTGAAATCAGTCAAATCATTAGGCTATTTGCAAGAAATTACTTCTTCGCAGCGCCAGCCTTGGGACGCTTCGCACCGTACTTGGAACGGGCCTGCATACGCTTGGCAACGCCCTGAGCATCCAGAGCACCACGAATGATGTGGTACGGAACACCAGGAACGTCCTTTACACGGCCGCCACGAATCATGACGACGCTGTGTTCCTGCAGGTTGTGACCAACACCGGGGATATAAGCCGTTACTTCTACCCCATTGGACAGACGCACACGAGCAATCTTACGCAGAGCCGAGTTAGGCTTCTTGGGGGTAGCGGTTTTAACGGACGTGCACACACCACGCTTCTGAGGAGAAGCCTGATTGATGGCAACTCTCTTCTTGGAGTTCCAACCCTTTAGCAGTGCAGGAGCCTTGCTCTTCTTCTGAGCAACTTCGCGACCGGTATGAACCAGCTGATTAAAAGTAGGCAAACATGACACCTCCTTGCCTGAAAAATAACTATGTGAAATGGATGCTTATCCATTTGCACAGCAACTGTCAATAGGATAACCGGTAAAGCTGGAAAATATACCCTTTAATAAAAGAATCTGTACAGCACAGTATCCTGCCCCAACACGAGGCAGGATACTGCTTTTTCACAGGCTATCCCAAGCACTGATTATACAGGAATTAACCAGCGTTTGTCAAGTCTTCTTTTTCAATTTTTTCCGTTTCGTCTACATCTTCCACGGTCACATCGCTATAGCACTGCATACCAGTACCAGCGGGGATCAGTTTACCGATGATAACATTTTCCTTCAGACCCAGCAGCGGATCGGATTTACCCTTAATCGCGGCATCGGTCAGCACGCGGGTCGTTTCCTGGAAGGATGCAGCCGACAGGAACGAATCCGTAGCCAACGAAGCTTTGGTGATACCCAGCAGCACCGGCGTAACGGTAGCTTCCTGCAGATCGGTTTCGCCTTCGGCAATGCGGCGGCGAATGTCTTCGTTGGCCAGTTCCACTTCCAGTTTATCGGCCATAGAAGCCGGCAGGAAATCGGTGCTCCCTGCTTCTTCCACACGAACTTTGCGCATCATCTGACGCACAATAACTTCGATGTGCTTATCGTTGATATCTACACCCTGCATCCGGTACACGCGCTGCACTTCCTGGATCAGGTAATCCTGTACAGCCTGCGCACCGTTAATGGTGAGCACGTCGTGGGGGTTCACAGAGCCTTCCGTCAGGCGGGCACCGGCTTCTACCACATCCCCTTCGTGAACACGAATACGGGAGCCAAACGGGATCAGATACGATTTGCTGTCACCCGTTTCGGCGTTGGTCACCACAACATGGCGGTTTTTCTTAATATCTTCATAACTCACCACACCGGCAATTTCGCTGAGGATGGCCAGGTGTTTCGGGCGGCGGCCTTCGAACAGTTCTTCAACACGAGGCAGACCCTGGGTAATATCTTCCGCACTGGCAACACCGCCGGTGTGGAACGTACGCATGGTCAGCTGTGTACCAGGTTCACCGATTGACTGAGCTGCGATAATACCGACAGCTTCACCCACGGTAACCGGCTGGCCGTTGGCCAGGTTGGAACCGTAGCACTTTTTGCACACACCGTGTTTGGCGCGGCAGTTAAGGATGGAACGAATCTTGATACGTTCGACCCCATGGCCCACAATGATGTCAGCATCATGGTCATCCATCATCTTATCTTTGGAAACCAAGACTTCGCCGGTTTCGGGATCACAGAAATCCTGCACCAGGAAGCGGCCCTGCAAACGTTCATGCAGGCTTTCAATGGCTTCGCTGCCTTCGCGGATATCGAAGATTTCAAGGCCATCGGTGGCTCCGCAATCTTCTTCGCGAATAATCACGTCCTGGGAAACGTCGACCAGACGGCGGGTCAGGTAACCAGAGTCCGCCGTACGCAGAGCCGTATCAGCCAGGCCCTTCCGAGCACCACGGGACGAGATGAAGTATTCGAGGATGTTCAGGCCTTCACGGTAGTTAGCCCGAATCGGGATTTCAATTGTTTTACCGGAGGTGTTGGCAATCAGACCACGCATACCGGCCAGCTGACGGATCTGGCTCATGGTACCACGAGCACCGGAGTCGGCCATCATATAAATGGGGTTGTAACGGTCCAGACCCTTCTGCAGGGCATCGGTTACATCGTTGGTTGCCTTTTCCCAGGTTTTCAGAACGGCGTTGTACCGTTCACTATCACTGAGCAGACCATCACGGAATTCTTCCGTAATTTCATCGATCTGAGCTTCTGCCTGCGCGATAATTTCTTTCTTTTCCTGCGGGATCGTCGCATCCCCAACAGCTACCGTAATAGCACTGAGGGTGGAGTATTTATAGCCCTGGGCCTTGATATCGTCCAGCACTTCACTGGTCATGGCCGTGCCATGTACCTTAATGCAGCGATCGATAATTTTGCCCAGCTGCTTTTTGCCCACCAGGAAGTCAATTTCAAATTTCAGCGCGTTTTCCCGCTTGGTGCGGTCCACATAGCCCAGATCCTGCGGAATAGGACGGTTGAAAATAATCTTCCCTACCGTGGTATCAACAAGATCTTCGATGGGTTCGCCATTCCAAATCCCCGTGCGGCGCACCTTAATCTTCGACTGCAGGTTCACCACGTGGGTATCGTACGCCATCAACGCTTCGTTGACATCACGGAACACTTTCCCTTCGCCGATCTGTCCGTCGCGATCCAGCGTCAGCCAGTAGGAACCCAGCACCATGTCCTGGGTCGGCACCGTAACGGGACGACCGTCGGAAGGTTTGAGCAGGTTGTTAGCCGCCAGCATCAGGAAGCGAGCTTCCGCCTGCGCTTCAGCCGACAGCGGCACGTGCACAGCCATCTGGTCACCGTCAAAGTCGGCGTTGTAAGCCGTACAGGACAGCGGATGCAGTTTCAGAGCACGGCCTTCCACCAGTACGGGTTCGAAAGCCTGAATACCCAAACGGTGCAGCGTAGGAGCACGGTTGAGCAGTACGGGGTGGCCCTTAATGACCACTTCCAAGGCATCCCACACTTCGGGTTTGGCGCGTTCCACTGCTTTACGGGCCGCTTTAATGTTCCCCACGGCGTTGGTTTCCACCAGACGCTTCATGACAAAGGGCTTAAACAGTTCCAGCGCCATTTCCTTGGGCAGACCGCACTGATACATTTTCAGTTCGGGCCCAACAACGATAACGGAACGACCAGAATAGTCAACACGCTTACCCAGCAGGTTCTGACGGAACCGGCCCTGCTTACCTTTCAGCATATCGGAAAGGGATTTCAGCGGACGGTTATTCGGCCCGGTCACGGGACGGCCACGACGGCCGTTATCGATCAGGGCGTCAACCGCTTCCTGCAGCATACGCTTTTCGTTGCGTACGATGATATCCGGCGCGCCCAGTTCCAGCAGACGCTTCAGACGGTTATTCCGGTTAATCACCCGGCGATACAGGTCATTGAGGTCCGACGTGGCAAAACGGCCGCCGTCCAACTGTACCATGGGGCGAATATCCGGCGGGATGACCGGAACAACGTCCAGAATCATCCATTCGGGGCGGTTGCCCGACAGGCGGAACGATTCCACCACTTCCAGACGCTTGAGGATGCGCACGCGCTTCTGGCCGGAAGCATGATCCAGTTCCGTTTTCAGGTCCTGGGAAAGAGTTTCCAGGTCAATTTCTTCCAGCAGCTTTTTGATGGCCTCGGCCCCCATAGCCGCCTGGAAATCGTCTTCATATTTTTCACGCAGATCACGGTATTCTTTTTCCGTAAGCATCTGCTTTTTAGACAGTTCCCGTACATTGCCGGGGTCCGTCACGATATACTGGGCAAAATACAGCACCTTTTCCAGCATGCGGGGCGAAATGTCCAGCATCAAACCGATGCGGGACGGAATGCCCTTAAAATACCAGATATGGGAAACCGGAGCGGCCAGCTCAATGTGGCCCATCCGTTCCCGGCGCACTTTGCTGCGGGTTACTTCAACGCCGCAGCGATCGCACACCTTGCCTTTATAGCGAATGCGCTTATATTTGCCGCAATGGCACTCCCAGTCCTTCGTCGGCCCGAAAATCCGTTCACAGAACAGGCCGTCACGTTCGGGTTTCAGAGTACGATAGTTAATGGTTTCGGGTTTCTTTACTTCACCATGGGACCAGTTGCGAATCTGGTCGGGAGAAGCCAGGCCGATTTTAATCGATTCGAACTCGGTAAATTCCATCCTGCAACCTCCTGTTTTTATTCATCCATCAGGTCCGACGAGTCTTCTTCGCTGAACAGAGCTTCATCAAAGCCCATGTTATCGTCGAAGCCGAAATCGTTTCCTTCATCGGGATCTTCCACGCTGAATCCGTCGATTTCGTCGCCTTCCTGTACCCCGTTGGTCAGTTCGTCCGCGTAATCGCTGGGAGCAAAGCCCATGTTGTCGTCATCATCGAAGTTCTGCTTCAGATCGATTTCCTGTTCGTCCTTATCCAGAACTTTCACATCCAGACCCAGGCTCTGCAGTTCCTTGATCAAAACCTTGAAGGATTCAGGCACACCGGGCTTCGGAATGTTCTGACCCTTGACAATGGCTTCGTACGTCTTCACACGGCCAACAACGTCGTCCGACTTCACCGTCAAGATTTCCTGCAGCGTGTAGGCAGCGCCGTATGCTTCCAGCGCCCACACTTCCATTTCGCCGAAACGCTGGCCGCCGAACTGTGCTTTACCACCCAGAGGCTGCTGCGTAACCAGCGAGTACGGACCGGTCGAACGGGCATGGATCTTATCATCAACCAGGTGATGCAGCTTCAGGTAGTACATCACACCCACCGTGACGCGGTTTTCAAACTTTTCACCGGTACGGCCATCATAGACGGTCGTTTTGCAGTCGGGGGTCAGGTCGATTTTGCTAAAGTCAATTTTATTGCCGAAATCAGCCGGATTCAGCGGCGTTTCGGGGTTATACCATTTTTCATGGGCCAGCGCAAACGCATCACGAATGTCGCTTTCATGCGCACCATCGAAGACAGGCGTCATGATCTTCCAGCCCAGTGCACGAGCCGCATAGCCCAGGTGCACTTCCAGCACCTGCCCAATGTTCATACGGGAAGGCACGCCCAGGGGGTTCAGCACGATATCCAGCGGCGTACCGTCGGGCAGGAAGGGCATTTCTTCCTGCGGCAGAATGCGGGACACAACACCCTTGTTACCGTGACGGCCTGCCATCTTATCGCCCACGCTGATCTTTCTCTTCTGAGCAATATAGCAGCGTACCACTTTGTTTACGCCGGGGCTCAATTCGTCATGGCTGTTTTCACGGGTGAATACTTTCACATCCACCACGATGCCATATTCGCCGTGAGGTACACGCAAGGACGTGTCGCGCACTTCTCTCGCTTTTTCACCGAAGATGGCGCGCAGCAAGCGTTCTTCAGCGGTGAGTTCCGTTTCGCCCTTGGGCGTTACCTTACCCACCAGGATATCGCCGGCACGCACATCGGCGCCCACGCGGATAATACCGCGGTCGTCCAGGTCGCGCAGCAAGTCTTCGCTGACGTTGGGAATATCGCGGGTAATTTCTTCCGGCCCCAACTTGGTATCGCGAGCTTCGATTTCGTATTCTTCAATGTGGATGGAGGTGTATACGTCGTCGCGTACGATCTTTTCGTTGATCAGAACGGCGTCTTCGTAGTTGTAACCTTCCCAGGTCATAAAGCCGATCAGGGCGTTTTTACCCAGAGAGATTTCACCATTGTGAATGGCGGGACCGTCGGCAATAACATCGCCCTTTTCCACCCGTTCACCGCGATTGACAACCGGTACCTGGTTGATGCAGGTGCTCTGGTTGGAACGCATGAACTTCAGAATGTGGTAAATATCGGTTTCGCCATTGTCGGCGGTAACACGCACTTCGTCAGCGCTGACACTGCGCACAACGCCGCCGCGGCGAGCCAGCACGCACACGCCGCTGTCTACACCAGCTTTGTATTCCATACCGGTCCCGACGATAGGCGCTTCGGTACGCAGCAGCGGAACAGCCTGCCGCTGCATGTTCGAACCCATCAGAGCACGGTTGGCGTCGTCGTTTTCCAGGAACGGAATCATGGCCGTAGCCACCGAAACAACCATACGGGGCGATACGTCCATAAAGTCAGCTTCGCGGCGGTCCACTTCCACGAAGTTATCGCGGTAACGGCCAACCACTTTCTGGTTCGCGAAGCAGTTGTTTTCATCCAGGGGTTCGTTCGCCTGGATAACCACATATTCGTCTTCCATATCAGCCGTCATATACAGCACTTCGTCGGTTACATGACCGGTGCCCTTTTCTACACGGCGATACGGCGTTTCGATAAACCCATATTCATTGATGCGGGCGAACGTAGCCAGGTACGAGATCAACCCGATGTTCGGTCCTTCAGGCGTTTCAATAGGACACATACGGCCATAATGCGTATAGTGTACGTCACGCACTTCGAACCCGGCGCGGTCACGAGACAGACCGCCAGGCCCCAGAGCCGACAGACGGCGCTTGTGCGTCAGTTCTGCCAGGGGGTTCGTCTGGTCCATGAACTGGGACAGCGGCGAAGAACCAAAGAATTCTTTAATGGCCGCTACCACCGGACGGATATTGATCAGCGTATGGGGTGTGAGCTGGTCCACTTCCTGTGCCTGCAGCGTCATACGTTCACGAATCACACGTTCCAACCGGGAGAAACCGATGCGGAACTGGTTCTGTAGCAGTTCGCCTACCGAACGAATGCGGCGGTTGCCCAAGTGGTCGATATCGTCCGTGGTGCCAAGGCCCATAGCCAGGCAGTTCATATAGTTAACAGTGGAGAAAATATCGTCCAGAATGATGTGTTTCGGAATCAGTTCATCATGACGGGCGCGGATCATGTCTTTGAGGGCTTCTTCATTGTCCCCACAGGCATCCAGAATTTCGCTGAGCACCACATAGCGCACGCGTTCATTGATATCGCATTCCTCTTTGGCATCGAAGGAAACATACTTCTGGATATCCACCATGCCGTTGGAAATGATCTTCACTTCCCGATCGCCCACCTGCACATAAGCAATCGTCACACCGGCATCGTCCATCTCCGTTGCCAGTTCACGGGACACAATCGTGCCGGCTTCCGCCATCACTTCACCCGTGCTGGGGTTCACGATCGGCTGAGTCAGCTGCTGCCCAGCCAGACGGCCACACAGGTTCAGCTTCTTATTGTATTTATAACGGCCCACGCGGGACAGATCATACCGGCGTTCGTCAAAGAACAAACCGTTGATGTGCGACTGGGCACTTTCGATCGTCGGCGGTTCACTGGGACGCAAACGGCGGTATACTTCAAAAAGGGCTTCCTCCTGCGTTTTGGTGGGGTCCTTTTCGATAGTGGCTTCGATACGGTCATCCGTACCAAAGTATTCCCGCAGCTGTTCGTCAGTACCAAGACCCAGCGCACGCAGGAACACGGTTACCGGCAGTTTGCGGTTTTTATCGATGCGCACATAGAAAACATCGTTGGCATCGTTTTCATATTCCAACCACGCGCCGCGGTTCGGGATGACCGTGGAGCTATACAGTTCCTTACCGGTCTTGTCGTATTCCATCTTGTAATACACACCGGGGGAACGAACCAACTGGGAAACAATTACACGTTCGGCCCCGTTGATTACAAACGTGCCGCTGTCGGTCATCAGAGGGAAATCTCCCATGAACACTTCGGATTCTTTCACTTCGCCGGTTTCACGATTGTGAAGGCGAGCTTTTACCCGAAGAGCCGCTGCATACGTGGCGTCGCGCTCTTTGCACTCTTCCACACTGTAATTGGGCTTGTCATCCAGCTTGTAATCAACAAAATCCAATACCAGGTTGCCGGTAAAATCGGTAATGCCGGAAACATCATGGAAAACCTCTTTCAGCCCTTCGTCCAGGAACCACTTATAAGAGTTCTTCTGGATCTCAATCAGGTTCGGCATGCCCAGCACTTCGTTGATGCGCGAAAAGCTCATGCGTTCTGTGCGGCCCAACTGCACCGGTTTGACATTCACCATTGGCTCTATCACTCCATATCCATGTATTTCGCCCCGCCTCTTCTGCTTGCAAAGCGCGGCGATTGGGGGAACCGTTTTACCGAAAAGCAGGCGCCTTCCGGTAGATG
>CAJKJS010000009.1 GCA_905200265.1 uncultured Oscillospiraceae bacterium | reverse complement strand
GACCCGGCTCTGATTTTGTATATCTATACTCTGGTGCTGTTCTGCGGGCTTTTGTTCCATCATAAAGAAGTAACATTCCGGGAACTGGGTATGATTTACAGTATGACGTTACTCATTCCCGCCGCATTGGGTACGCTGGTCAGTTTGCGGGATAATAACCCCGCCTGTGGCATTTTCATCGTCATGGTGGCGGTGTTTGCCGCATGGGTAGCCGATGCGGGGGCCTACTTTACCGGTAGCTTTTTTGGCAAACACAAATTGTGCCCGGAAATTAGCCCGAAAAAGACGATTGAAGGTGCTATCGGGGGCGTAATTGTCAACGTGCTGGTGCTCTTGCTGGCAGGATTTATTTATGAGCAGGCGTTTGGAGCCCAGGTCAACGAAATTTCCATGCTGCTCATCGGGCTGGGTAGTTCGATCATTTCCATTTTAGGGGATCTGAGCTTTTCGCTTATCAAGCGCAGTTGCAATATCAAAGATTTTGGCCAGGTGATCCCCGGCCATGGGGGGATTCTGGACCGTTTTGACAGTGTGATCTTTGTGTCACCGCTGGTTTACTACATCTGTCTGTGGATGCCGCTGGCCGTCAAATAACGACGGAACCATCAAAGACGAAAAAAGAAAAAGAGGGAAAAGGCATACTTGACGCGGAGTCCAAAAAAGGGGTCTGGCGCTGATGTGCCTTTTTCGCGTTTTTGCCCGGGCGATGCGACCCGGAGCACCGGAATCAAAAGGGGATGAAGTCATCTATGAAACGAATCTCTCTACTGGGGTCGACGGGGTCTATCGGGACCCAAACGCTGGATGTTATCCGGCTGCAAAACCAGCTTTATGCGCAGGGAAAGGAAGCCGAGCCTATCACGCTGGATGCCGTATGTGCCGGGCATAATGTGGCAGCCCTGGAAGAGCAAATCCGGGAGTTTTCCCCAAAACTAGCCGTATTGTATGACGAAAAGGCTGCGATGGATCTCAAAACCCGGGTACGTGATCTGCCGGTGCAGGTGTCCTATGGCATGGATGGGCTGTGTGAAGCGGCATCGCTGCCGAAAACGGATCTAACGCTCAACGCGGTTGTGGGCATGATCGGCCTTTTGCCCACCCTCACAGCCGTACGCAGCGGAAAACCGGTGGCGCTGGCGAATAAAGAAACGTTAGTGGCCGGGGGCGCGTTGGTCATGAAAGAAGCAAAAGAACGGGGCGTACCCATTTTGCCGGTAGACAGCGAACATTCCGCCATTTTCCAGTGCTTGCAGGGCTGTCCTGGGCCCGGGGCCGTGCGTAAACTGGTGCTCACCGCGTCCGGCGGACCGTTCTTCGGCAAAAAGCGGGAAGAACTTATGCATGTAACGCCCGAGCAGGCGCTGCGCCACCCCAATTGGGCTATGGGTCCAAAAGTGACCATTGATTCGGCTACCATGATGAATAAAGGGCTGGAGATCATGGAAGCCGGATGGCTTTTCTCCATGCCCCAGGAACAAATCGATGTGGTTGTGCACCGGGAAAGCGTCGTGCACTCTTTAATTGAATACCAGGATGGTTCCATGATCGCCCAGCTGGGTGTGCCGGATATGCGCATTCCTATTCAGTATGCGCTATTGTACCCGAAGCGACTGCCTTCTCCGGTGGAGCCGCTGTCCCTAACAAAATACGGTCAGCTGTCGTTTTACGAACCGGACGAAAAAACCTTCTTGTGCCTGGCGGCATGCCGGCGGGCTATGGCCCGGGGCGGGCTGGCCCCGGCGGCAGCCAACGGCGCCGATGAAGCGGCTGTAGCCCTGTTTATGCAGGGAAAGATCAGTTTTACCGCTATTGGTGAACTGGTCATGCAGGCCATGGAAGAACAGCCTGACGCTCCTTGTGACAGCCTGGAAAGCGTGTGGCAGGCCGACCGCAGTGCCCGGGAACGGGTGGAAAAACTGGCCCGGGGCTAAAATTTTCACAAAGGTCGGTTCGTCCCTGTCTCAGATAGGCCGAACCGGGCTACAATATCGGTAAACAGGCGGCCCAAAAAGCCGCAGAAAGGTGGTTCTTTTGGAAACAGCACTTCTTATTGTGATCGGTGTGCTTTTGTTTGCCCTGATCATCTTTTCGCACGAAATGGGACACTTCCTGCTGGCAAAATGGAGCGGTGTGCGGGTCAATGAATTTTCCCTGGGTATGGGGCCGCGGCTGCTGCATTTTACCAAAGGCGAAACGGAATACAGTCTGCGGCTTTTCCCCATTGGCGGATACTGTGCCATGGAAGGGGAAGACGAAGAGAGCGACGATCCCAAAGCGTTTAACCATGCCAAAGTGTATAAACGGATTTTGATTGTGGCGGCGGGGGCCATCATGAATGTGCTACTGGGTGTCATCTTGATGGCATGCCTGCTGGGTACCCGGGAGCGCTTTGCCACCACGACGGTGAGCCAGTTTACCGAAAATTCGTTTTTGGAACAGGCTGGCGCTCAGCCGGGCGACGTGATTGTGAACATCAACGGGTATGAAGTGTATACCGATAAAGACTTGAGTTTTGCTCTTGCCATGGCTGATCCTACGGACACCCGGGTGACCGTGCAGCGGGATGGGGAACGAATGGAACTATCGCCCATCGATTATACCGAAGGTACCGGCGAAGGACAGGTGCGGCTGGATTTTTACGTGCTGCCGCAGGAAAAGAACGCCGGCACGTTGATTGCCAAATCGTTTTCCGATACCACTTCGGTGGTGCGTATGGTATGGATGAGCCTGTACGGCCTTGTCACCGGGCAATTTTCCATGAATGATGTAGCCGGGCCTGTCGGTGCGGCCCAGGCCATCACCCAATCGGCGGCGGCGGGGCTTCAAAGCAGTTTTGGCGATGCGGTATACAACATTGTCTATATGCTCATGGTGATTTCGGTGAACCTGGGGGTCGTCAACTTACTGCCGCTGCCGGCACTGGATGGCGGACGGTTGCTGTTTTTGCTTATCGAGCTCATCCGCCGCAAGCCGGTACCGGCCAAATACGAAGGTTGGGTACACGCGGCAGGATTCTGCCTGCTGATTGGACTCATCGTGCTCATTACGTTTAATGATTTGTGGCGTTTGTTCACCGGCGCCGGGTGGGGCTGATCCCCACAGGAATAGAGGAAAAAAGAAAGGAAGCGGTTTCTATGACAAAACAGGTCAAAGCAGGGAACGTCCTCATCGGCGGGGGCGCACCCGTTACGGTGCAGAGCATGCTCAGCGTGCCGTCGTATGATATCGAAGGCAGCGTGCGTCAGGCGCTGGCGCTTGAGAAGGCCGGGTGCGAGATTATCCGGCTGGCCATTCCTGATAAAGAAGCCGTGGCCCTGATTCCGGCCCTGAAAGAAAAGGTGACGGTACCGCTGGTAGCCGACATCCATTTTGACTACCGCCTGGCGCTGGAAGCCGCCGCGGCCGGCATTGATAAAATTCGCCTGAACCCCGGTAATATCGGTGACGACAGCCGGGTACAGGCGGTGGCGAAAGTCTGCCGGGATAAACATATCCCCATTCGTATTGGCGTGAATTCCGGCTCGGTAGAGCGCACCATTTTGGAAAAACACGGCGGCCCCACGGCGGAAGCGCTGGTGGACAGCGCGCTGTATCACGCGTCCCTGCTGGAAAAGTTTGACTTCACTGACATTGTGCTGTCGATGAAATCGTCCGATCTATCTACCATGATCCAGGCGTACCGCCTGGCGCATGAGCGCTGCCAGTACCCCCTACATGTGGGGGTTACCGAAGCGGGCACCAGCCGCATGGGGCTGATTAAATCAGCCATCGGCATTGGCAGTCTTTTGCATGATGGTATTGGCGACACTATTCGGGTATCGCTCACTGCCGATCCGGTGGAAGAAGTGGCCGCCGGTCTGGATATTCTGCGGGCACTGGGGCTGCGCGGCGGTCCCAGACTGGTCAGCTGCCCCACCTGCGGGCGCACTAGGATTGACTTAATCGGTCTGGCTGGGAAAGTAGAAGAAGCGCTACGCCCGGTGAAAAAAGATATCACCGTGGCGGTGATGGGGTGCGTGGTAAACGGTCCCGGCGAAGCGAAAGAAGCCGACATTGGCATTGCCGGTGGACAGGGGGAAGGGCTGCTGTTCCGCAAGGGGCAGCCGCTGCGCAAAGTGCCGGAAGACAAATTGCTCGAAGCCCTGATGGAAGAGATCGAAGCCCTGTAAATTTAACAAACGTTGAGGGATAGAAAGAGAAAGGGGAAAGAAACGGCCGATGAATACCGTAGAAGAACTGTTCGGGAGTGCGGCGGACCTGAAGGGGTGCGCTCCGGCGCTGTTACATAGCGTGGTGGACCGGCTGACAGTGGAGGAGGAAACCCGAGGTGTGGAAGTCAGCCTGCGCTGCGGGGAACTGCTTACCACCGGGGCGCTGCAGCAGGGTGAAGAGAGCTTGCGCAAATCCAGCCTGAATTTAGGGCGGGTGCGTCTATTGCCCCACTATGCGCCGGAAATGTTTTCGGGCGCCCATGTGCCGGAACTCCTACAGCTGCTCAAACGTCAGGATGCTACCCTTAACGGAACGTTTTGCGGGTGCCTGACGGAATATGCCGAAGGGACTCTTACGGTGACGCTGCGCCATGGCGGGTTGGAACTGCTAAAGGCCCGGCACACGGGGCAAAAGCTGTCCGACATGATTGCCGAACAGTTTTCGGGCCTTCGGGTACAGGTGCAATTTGATGGTCGGGTGCAGGTGGAAGAAAACGACGCCGTACAGATTGAAAAACAGCAAAAAGTAGAAGAGACCAAACGGCGGGAAGCTGCCGTTCAAATGGTGGAAGAACAGGACCGGGTACTGCATGAACGCACGCCGCAAAAAATCAGTGTGCGCGAAGGGGATACGCTGCGTCCCACGTTGTTGCCCGAAACCGCCCGGGATATTTTGGGGCGCACCGGGAAGATCCGCCTGACGCCCATCGAAGACGTCACCCCCGAAACCGGTTCGTGTATGATCTGGGGCGAAATCTTTATGATCGAAAGCCGCGAAACCCGGGACGGCAGCCGCAAAATCTATTCGATCAACATCACCGATTACACCGGTTCTATGACGCTGAAAATCATTCAGGAAGTGCGCCAGTGCCAGGCACTCGATGAACTGAAAAAAGGCGACAGCCTGATTGCCCGGGGCCAGGTGGAATACGATAAATACGACCACGAAATTGTGCTGCGGCCAAGGTCCCTAGCCAAAGCAAAACAGCTGAAAATAACCGACTCTGCCCCCGAAAAGCGGGTAGAACTGCATTTACATACCAACATGAGCAGCATGGATGGTGTGTCGTCGGCCGGTGACCTGATTCGCCGCGCCCACGACTGGGGGCACAAGGCAGTGGCCATCACCGACCATGGCGTGGCCCAGGCTTTCCCCGACGCCATGAATGCTGTGGAAGCCATTCGCAAGGACGACGAAGATTTTAAAGTCATCTATGGCATGGAAGCGTATTTTGTCAACGACATGGTGCCTGCCGTCAAAGGGACGCTGGATTTGCCGCTAACAGGCACGTTCATTGCATTCGATATCGAAACCACCGGTCTGTCCCCCCGCAAAGACGCCGTCACCGAAATTGGTGCTGTGAAAATTGTGGACGGGCAGATTACCGACCGGTTTGATACCTTTGTAAATCCCGGACGGCCCATTCCTGCCAAAATTACGGAACTGACCAGCATTACCGACGATATGGTCAAAGACGCGCCGGGTATCCAGGAGGCTCTTTCCCAGTTTCGCGCGTTCTGCGGCGCGCCAAATAGCGCCGTGCTCATTGCCCACAACGCCGACTTTGACGTTTCGTTCCTGCGCACAGCTGCCGAAAGCACCGGACAGGACTTTTCGTATACCTACATCGATTCCATCCCCATGTGCCGGTCGCTGTTGCGGGATATCCGCAACTATAAGCTCGATACCGTTGCTCGGTATCTGAAAGTGGAAGAAAAGCACCACCACCGCGCCGATGATGATGCGTTTGTGCTGGCGCAGATTTTCCTGCTGCTCCTCGACCGGGTCAAAGAACAGGTGAAAATTACGTCGGTGCAGCAGCTCAACACATCCCTGACCGGCGGCGACCCGAAAAAACTGCGTTCGTACCACCAGATCATGCTGGTGAAAAATAAACAGGGGCTGCGCAATTTGTACCAGCTCATTTCCTACGCGCATTTGGAATGTTTTTATAAAAAGCCCCTCATCCCCAAAAGCGTGCTGCTAAAGCACCGGGAAGGGCTGATCCTCGGTTCCGCCTGCGAAGCCGGGGAGCTGTTCCGTGCCATTGTGAATAACGAACCGTGGCAAACCCTGTGCGACATCGCCTCGTTTTACGATTATCTGGAAATCCAGCCCATCGGCAACAACCGCTTTATGATTCGCGAAGGCACTGCGGCTGACGAAGAGGCCCTGCGGGAGTATAACCGCACGGTGGTGCGTTTGGGCGAAGCGCTGCATAAGCCGGTGTGCGCCACCTGCGACGTGCATTTTCTCGATCCGAAAGACGCCGACTACCGCAAAGTGCTCATGGCTTCCATGGGCTTTTCCGATGCGGAAGAGCAGGCGCCGCTATATTTGCGTACCACCGACGAAATGCTGCGGGAATTTGCCTACCTGGGGGAAGAAAAAGCCCGGGAAGTGGTCATCGAAAACCCCAACCGCATTGCCGAATCGGTGGATGTGGTGCGCCCCATTCCCGAAGGGGTGTTCCCGCCGTTTATCGACGGGGCCGAAGAACAGCTCAATGCTATCTGCTGGCAGCGCGCCAAAGAACGCTATGGCGACCCGCTGCCCGAACTGGTACAAAAGCGGCTGGAGCGGGAACTGGGCTCTATCAATAAACACGGGTTTTCTGTTTTGTACATGACGGCGCAAAAATTGGTAGCCGACAGTGAAGCTCACGGGTATTTGGTGGGCTCCCGTGGGTCGGTCGGTTCGTCGTTTGTGGCGTCCATGTCGGGTATTTCGGAAGTAAACCCCCTGGAACCCCACTACATTTGCCCCAACTGCAAACACAGCGAATTTATCACCGACGGCAGTTACGATTCCGGGTTTGACCTGCCGCCGAAAAACTGCCCGGTGTGCGGCCACCCCTATGACCGGGACGGCCACACCATCCCGTTCGAAACCTTTTTGGGATTCGACGGCGACAAAACCCCCGATATTGACCTGAACTTTTCCGGCGAATACCAGAGCGGCGCCCACCGCTACACGGAAACCCTGTTCGGTAAGGACCACGTGTTCAAAGCCGGTACCATCGCCACCGTGGCCGACAAGACGGCCATCGGCTATGTGAAAAAGTACGAAGAAGGGCGCTCCATTACCCTGCACCGGGCGGAAGAAATGCGTCTGGCGATGGGCTGTACCGGTATCCGCCGCACCACGGGCCAGCACCCCGGCGGCATGGTCGTGGTGCCCAAGGGCCACGATATTTACGAATTCTGCCCCGTACAGCACCCGGCCAACGATATGACCAGCGATAACATCACCACCCATTTCGACTTCCATTCCATCCACGATACCATCTGTAAGCTGGACGAACTGGGGCACGATGTGCCGACAATCTACCATTATCTGGAAGAATATACGGGTATCCCGGTAATGAAAGTGAGCATGAGCGACCCGGATGTGATGAGCCTTTTTAACAGCACCAAAGCGCTGGGCGTTACGCCGGAAGACATTGATTCCGAAACGGGCACGTTTTCGCTCCCGGAACTGGGCACGCCGTTTGTGCGCCAGATGCTGGTGGATTGTCAGCCCAAAACGTTTTCCGACCTACTGCAGGTGTCGGGCCTGTCCCACGGTACCGACGTGTGGCTGGGCAACGCCCAGGACCTGATTAAAGACGGCACCTGCACCATCAAAGAAGTGATCGGGACCCGTGACAGCATTATGACCTACCTGCTTCATAAAGGCCTGGAACCGAAAATGGCCTTTAAAATCATGGAAATCGTGCGGAAAGGCAAATCGAAAAAATTGCTCACCGACGAACACAAACAGGCCATGCGGGACCATGGTGTGCCGGAGTGGTACCTGGAAAGCTGCCTGAAGATTAAGTACATGTTCCCCAAAGCTCACGCCGCCGCGTACATGATTGCGGCTTTGCGGCTGGGATGGTACAAAGTGCACCGGCCCGTGGAATACTACGCGGCCTATTTCACCGTGCGCGGCGAAGATTTCGACGCCGCCACCGTCAGCCGTGGCCGGGCCGCCGTGCGCCAGCGCATGAAGGAAATCCAGCAAAAGGGCCACGAAGCTACAGCCAAGGAAGAGGCGGCATTTACCACGTTCCAAATCGTCAACGAAATGTTAGCCCGGGGGATTGAGGTATTGCCCATCGATCTATATAAAAGCGATGCCAAACGCTTTTTGGTGGAAGATGGCAAAATCCGCCTGCCGTTTTCGTCCATGAGCGGTGTGGGTGAAGCCGCCGCCAACAGTCTGATGCAGGCAAGAGAGTCCGGCGGGGAATTTTTGTCCATAGAAGATTTGCAGACGCGGGCCCATGTCAGCCGCGCTGTCATTGATACACTGATGGAAACCGGCGCACTCAATGGCCTGCCCCAGAGCAGCCAGCTGAGCCTGTTCGGCTGAAATAGGCGTTGACACGAAAGTATCAGTGTGGTATTATGTTACCACGCTAAAGCGTAAAATGAAAAGGAAAGGCAGAATCCGCTCCTTATGAAACATAACCGTATGATCACCCCCGAAGGCATGAAAGATATTTTGCTGGAGGAATGCACCCTGCGCCGTACCCTGCGGGAAAAGGCTGCGTCCCGGCTGCGCCGCAGCGGATACCGGGAAGTGGTGACCCCAGGCGTGGAATTTTACGACCTATTCGACCCTTCGCACACCGGCTTTGCCCAGGAAGACCTTTATAAAATGACCGATAATAAAGGCCGCCTGCTGGTCATGCGGCCCGACTGCACGCTGCCTATTGCGCGGCTGGCCGCTACCCGCTTGCAGGCGCTGCCCCGTCCGCTGCGGCTGTGGTACGACGAAATGGTGTACCGCAATAATCCCGGTTTAGCTGGGCGGGACGATGAACAGCTGCAATGCGGCATGGAACTGTTGGGTGCCGGAGGGCTGAAAGCCGATTTGGAAGCGCTGTTCCTTGCTTCCTGCATTTTGCAGGATATGGTGCCCGGTTACCGCATTGAACTGGGCCACGCCGGCATTTTCCAGGGATTATCGGAGGAACTGCCCGTGGATGACGAAGAACGGGAAGCTATCCGCCGGGCCATTGAGGCGAAAAACTATGCGGCCCTGTCCGCCATGCTGGATGAAATCCCGAATACCCCCGCCGTGCGGGCCTTGCAAAAACTACCGCGGCTGTTTGGCGGACCGGATGTGCTACATGAGGCGCGGGAGCTGTGCGGTGAAAGCCGGGCGTCAGAACCCCTTTCGTACTTGCAAAATCTGTATGAAAAGCTGTGCGACCTGGGACTTTCGGATCATGTGATGTTCGACTTAGGGCTAGTACAGCGCAATGATTATTACACCGGTGTGGTGTTTTCGGCGTATATCCCCGGGGAAGGGGAAGCCGTGCTGTCCGGCGGGCGGTACGACAGTTTGCTCGATTGGTTCGACCAGCCCATGCCCGCCGTGGGTTTTGCCTTAAAAATCGACGCCGTAGCCCGCAGTCTGATGCGCGAACAGGGCATGGTGTGCCCGGCGCCGCAGCTGTTGGTATTTGGAGAAAAAGGACAGGAAACCAAAGCGCTTTTGTATATGCAAGATAGGCAGGAGAAGGGCGTTGTTTGTGAATACGCCGTGTGCGAAACCATGGAGCAGGCGAAGGACTACGCGTGTTGTAGCGGGATTCACCGGTTGGCTATCGTGGGCGAACAAGTCCGGGAGGTGGAAGTATGAGACCGCTGCGCATGGCCCTGACGAAAGGGCGGCTGGAAAAAGATACGGTGGCCCTGCTGGAAAAAGCGGGCATCGATTGCACCCAGGTGCACGAAAAAGGGCGGCGGCTGATTCTGCCCGTAGGCGACGGCAGCATGGAAGTGGTGCTGAGTAAAGCGGCCGACGTGATTACCTATGTAGAAAACGGCGTGTGCGACCTGGGCGTGGTGGGGAAAGATACCATCATGGAACACGGCACCCGGTTTTTTGAAGTGATGGATTTGGGCTTTGGCCGGTGCCGGTTTGCCCTGGCAGGGCCCAAAGGTGTGGACTTTTACGCCGGGTACCGGGAAAAAGTGATTGCCTCCAAGTATCCTAATGTCACCCGGGCGTTTTTTGAAAATAAGCAAATGGATGTGCGGGTCATCCGCATTGAAGGCAGCGTGGAACTGGCGCCGCTACTAGGGCTTGCTGACGGTATTGTGGATATTGTCGAAACCGGCACCACGTTAAAAGAAAACGGACTGGAAGTCAAAGAGACGGTGGCCGATCTGTCGGCCCGGCTGATTGTGAATACGGCCAGCATGAAGCTGCGCAAAAAGCAGATCGAAGAACTGGTGGCCCGTCTGGAAGGAGCGAAAAAGACATGCTGATGCAACTGATTACCGGCAGCGGGGAAGAACGCCGGGCGTTTGTCGATCAACTGAAAAAGCGCGGTGATGAAAAAGACCGCCGGGTGGAACAAACTGTCGCGGAGATTTTGCAGAATGTGCGGGAAAACGGCGACAGCGCCGTGCGCGCCTACACCGAAAAATTCGACGGTCGCGCGCCGGAACAAACGGAAGTTTCCAGAAAAGAGCTGGAAGACTGCCTGCAAAGCTGTGATCCCAAATTCCGGCAGGCGCTGCAAGACGCCGCCCGTAATATCCGGGATTTCCACGAACGGCAAAAGCAGCAAAGCTGGCTCACCACGCGGGAAGACGGAACGGTCATGGGCCAGCGGGTGCGGGGGCTGCACCGGGTGGGCATTTATGTACCCGGCGGCACCGCAGCGTATCCCAGTTCCGTTTTGATGAATGCCATTCCCGCCCACGTGGCCGGGGTGGGAGAAATCATCATGGTTACGCCCCCCGGTAAGGACGGCCGCCCGAACCCCGCCATTATGGCGGCGGCCGCGGTGGCCGGGGTGGACCGGGTGTTCCTGATGGGCGGGGCTCAGGCCGTGGCCGCCCTGGCTTATGGCACCGAAACCGTACCGCGGGTGGATAAAATCGTGGGCCCGGGCAATATCTTTGTGGCCACGGCGAAAAAGCTGCTGTACGGTACGGTGGATATCGACATGATCGCCGGTCCCAGCGAAATTTTGATTGTGGCTGACGATTCCGCTAACCCCCGGTTTTTGGCCGCTGACCTGATGAGCCAGGCGGAACATGACCGGTTAGCGTCCGCCATTTTGATTACTACCAGCGAAAAGGTCGCAAAGCAGACGGAACAGGAACTGGCTTTGCAGGTGCAAACCCTGTCCCGCCGGGCGATTATCGAAGAAAGCCTACAAACGTATGGCGCTACCATCGTGTGCGACACCATGGACGAAGCTGTGGCGTTTGCCAATTTACTTGCCCCCGAACACCTGGAAGTGTGCTGCCGGGAACCCATGACGTATATCGGCAAATTGGATAACGCCGGGTCGGTGTTCCTTGGGCACTATTCCCCGGAACCCTTGGGCGACTATTTTGCCGGGCCCAACCACGTGTTGCCCACATCGGGTACGGCACGGTTCTTCTCGCCCCTGTCGGTGGACAGCTTTGTGAAAAAATCCAGCTTTATCGCCTACACCAAAGAAGCGCTGTTGCGGGATGCCGATGAAATCGTCACACTTGCCAACGCCGAAGGGTTGACGGCCCACGCGAATTCCATTATCGTACGCCAAAAGGAGGAGGACTGATGTTCGAACTCAATGAAAAAATCCGGGATCTGACTCCCTATGATCCGATCACCGGTTCCTTTTCCGTACGGCTGGATGCAAACGAATCGTTTTTGCCCCTGCCCGATGACGTGCGGCAGGAACTGGGGAAGATCGCTTCGTCCCTCGATTACCGCCGGTATCCGGACCCGCTGGCGACGGATGTATGCGCGGCGTTTGGGACGTATTACGGGGTGGACCCGGCGTGTGTGGCCGGGGGCAACGGCAGCGACGAACTCATCAGCATTTTGATGAACGCGTTTTTGCAGCCCGGGGATGCGGTGATTACCGCTATGCCCGATTTTTCCATGTACGGTTTTTATGCCCACTTAGCTGGTGGCAAAAATGTCGTGGTACAAAAAGACGACAGTCTTCAGTTTCCCACCGATGCGGTGATGGAAGCGGCGAAACGGGAAAACGCCCGAATGATCGTGTTTTCGAACCCGTGTAACCCCACGGGCCAGGGGCTAAAAAAAGAAGATGTGCGCCGTCTCTTGCGGGCTGTGCCCGAAACGCTCGTCGTGCTGGACGAAGCCTATATGGATTTTTGGAACGAATCCATGCTAAAAGAAGTGAACGAATATGATAACCTGCTCATTTTGCGCACGTGCAGCAAAGCGTTTGGCGGTGCGGCACTGCGACTGGGATTTGTCGTAGGACCGGAGCGCCTGGTACGGGCTGTGAGGGCGGTAAAATCGCCGTATAACCTCAATAGCTTTACCCAGGCAGCCGGGACGGTGCTGCTGTCCCGCCGGGAAGCAGAAGCAGCTGCCATCGAAACCATCAAAGCATCGACCCGCGCCCTGCACAAGGCCCTGTGCCGTTTGGCAGAATCGTACCCGGTGCTCGAAAAGGTGTACGACACCTGCTGTAACTTTGTGTTCATCCGTACCGGGGCGGACGATGCCCTGCATCGCGGAATGCTGCAAAAGGGCATCGCCGTGCGGCGGTTCCCCGGATATTTGCGCATTACGGCGGGCAGTGAGGAGGAAAATAAGGCGGTTACCGCGGCACTGCAAGAACTGCTGGATGCGGGAATCGGGAAGGAGGAGCAGGCATGAATCCTGTGCGCTGTGCGGAAGTAACCCGCACCACGAAAGAAACGGATATTTCCCTTTCCCTGTGTCTGGATGGCGGCGAAACCGACGTGATGACGGGCATCGGCTTTTTTGACCACATGCTCACGGCTTTTTCGGTTCACGGTGGCTTCGGGCTGTCCATTCGGGCCGAAGGCGATTTGCTGGTGGACGGGCATCATACGGTAGAAGATACCGGCATTGTGCTGGGCCAGGCATTTGGGCGGGCCCTAGGGGATAAAAGCGGCATTGCCCGGTTCGGCAGCTTCTTTGTGCCCATGGACGAAAGTTTGTGCTTTGCCAGCGTGGATGTCAGCGGCCGGCCATTTTTGGTGTTTGACGATACATTCCCCCAGGAAAAAGTCGGGGATTTCGATAGCTGCCTCGCCGTCGAGTTTTTCCGCGCATTCGCCATGAACGCCGGTATTACCCTGCACCTGAAAGTGCTGTATGGGGCGAACACCCATCACATGATCGAAGGGCTCTTTAAAGCGGCGGCCCACGCCCTGCGCCTGGCGGTGCAGCTGGATGGTGGGGAAGGGGTACTTTCCACAAAGGGCGTTTTGTGATACAATAAGGGTGGCGGATAAGCGATTGGGTACAGAAAGAACAAGCAAGTTGAAATGAACCGCCACGGAAGGATGACAGATGTATGATTATTTTACCCGCAATCGACCTGCATGACGGCAGTTGTGTGCGGCTGATGCAGGGCGACTATGCCACGGCACAGAAAGTGGCCGAAAGCCCGGTGAAAGCGGCCTCCTATTTTGAAAGCGAGGGCGCGCACTGGCTGCACATGGTGGATTTGGACGGCGCAAAATTTGGGCGCCCTGTGAATGATAGCTGCATTTTTGATGTGCTGCGCCAGGTGAACATGAAAGTGGAACTGGGTGGCGGCATTCGGGATATGCAGACGGTGGAATATTATCTTGAAAAAGGCGTGTCCCGGATTATTCTTGGTTCGGTAGCGCTCAAAGACCCGGCCTTTGTGCGGGAAGCCGTGAAAAAGTACGGCAAGCGCATTGCCGTGGGCATTGACGCTAAGGGCGGCAAAGTGGCTGCCGAAGGCTGGTTACAAGTTAGCGATGTCGATTACCTGGATCTAGCTAGGGAAATGGAACAGATCGGCGTGCGGTACATTATTTTTACCGATATCAGCAAAGATGGCACCATGAACGGGCCGAACCTCGATATGCTTGACCGCATTAACCGGGAAGTGTCCTGTAATATCATCGCTAGTGGCGGTGTGAGCAATTTAAAAGATATTCTCGACCTCAACGCATTGCAGCTATACGGCGCCATCTGCGGCAAGAGTATTTATTCCGGGTCGTTAAGCCTGAAAGCCGCTGTGCGTGCCAGCCAGCTTATTTCCGGCATTGACAAAAATAACCCCGAAATGATCGAAGACACCATCGACCTATATTTCCAGAAAAGCGAACTCATCCCGGCGGTCGTGCAGGAAGCCGGCACCGGCGATGTGCTGATGCTGGCGTACATGAACCGGCAGTCCCTGCGTAAAACGCTGGAAACGGGCTACACCTGGTTTTACAGCCGCAGCCGGCAGGAACTGTGGAACAAAGGCGCCACATCAGGCCATGTGCAAAAAGTCGTATCCATCACCGCCGACTGCGACGACGATACGCTATTGGTGAAAGTGGTCCAAACGGGCCCGGCTTGCCATACCGGCGCCCATAGTTGTTTCTTTAAGCAGATCTGGAAAAACGGATAAAAGGAGTCCGAAAACCCATGAACGATACATTTCGCGCCCTGTATGAAACGGTGCTTCAGCGCCGGGACGAACAAAAGGAAGGCTCGTACACC
>CAJKJS010000008.1 GCA_905200265.1 uncultured Oscillospiraceae bacterium | reverse complement strand
AGCCCCCCCATAATCCGGGTGCTGATCTTCCACCACAGCGGCACCGGGCCATCCAGTTTGCGGGCCGGCGAACATTTCCACAACCATTTGGGGTAAATGAGTAAGCTCAGCCCAAAAAGACCGATCAACGCAAAACCAATAATTTTGGCGGTTGGCATGTCAAAAACCTCCTGCTCTTTTTGGTACTATTGTAACACACAATTGCGTTTCGTTCAATTGACGGTACTTTTTCCACCATGCTATAATGACGGTAATCGAACTTCGATTGGGAAAGGCGGCACATCGTTATGGAAATTCGAAAACTAACCACACTGGAAGAAAAAGTACAGGCACAGAAGATCTCGACTCTTGCCTTTGTATTCCCCACCGACATGGAAAAAGAAGCCGAACGGCTGCGCCAACTGCCGGAAAGCAGCGAAGAATACCAGGTAGAGCGCTGGGGCGCTTTTCTGCCCGACGGCCAGATGACGGCGGGGCTTATGAATTACCACTATACCGTTACCTTTGACGGTCACGAAGTGCTTTGTGGCGGCGTGGGCAATGTATCGTCGCGGCCCGAAAACCGCCGGAAAGGTGCTGTACGCGGTATTTTTGAAGCAAAACTACAGGATATGCGGCAAAACGGTTTTGTATTTTCGTACCTGTATCCGTTTTCGCACCGGTACTACCGCAAATTTGGGTATGAACTGTGCGAGCAGTCTTTGCGTCAGTGGGCCAAGTGCGAAGATCTTGCCCATTTGCCCTGCGAACTATCCATCACCATGCAAGAAAAAGACGAAAGCTTTGCGGATATGCAGGCACTGAGCCATACGTTCATGAAACGCTACAACCTGGCGGTACTGCGGCGGGAGAACCAGTGGACTTTTCTGATGGGCGACCCGTATCAAAAGCGCCAGTTGCGGTATCTGTTCCGGGATCAAGATGGCACTTTGCAGGCCTATGTCTGCTTTGAACCGAAAGAGGAAAATGGGGTGCGCCGGGCGGACATTCGCGATATGGCCTATTCCGGCAAAGAAGCATTGCTTGCCATCTTCTCGTTTATGAGCCGTCTGTCGGCCCAATATGAAGAAGTCGGCGGCTGTTTGCCGCCTGATATTGATTTGCGGTTGCTGGTAACGGAACCTTACCGGGTTCGGCAGGAACGCTCCTGCGGCGGTATGGGGCGTATTGTCAACGTAGAAACGGCTCTTTCGCTGATGAAGGCACCGTTCCACCCGGACCACGCCATTCTTCAGGTAACCGACGACTTTTTACCGGAAAACAGCGGTTGCTACCGGTTGGATTTTGAAAAAGGGCAAGTGAAAGCCGTTACCCGTACAGACGAAGAACCGGATCTCTGTTGTACCATTCAGGATTTAACCCGCCTGGTAGTGGGAGTCGATTCGCCGGAACGACTGTTTTTGTCACCCACGTTGACGGTAAAGAAAAACCGTGAACAGCTTCTTCGCTTGTTCCCCCAAAAGATGCTGCATATGAATCAGCCCTTCTAAAAAACAGAAAAAACCGAAGCCACCTGTTCCCGGCTTCGGTCTTTTTTGTCCCATTTTAACTGGCCCAGTCTTCTTCTCTATACCGGGCCCCTGTCTGTACGCACAGCTGCTGGCAAGCTTTTTTCTTCTCTTTTGTACTGGACTGCGGCACCACCAGGTATACTTTGGGAACAAAGAGCCCCGCTGCCACGGCAAAATGCCGGATAGCTTTACGCTGTTCCTCCGTTACATCCTGTTCTTCCACCGGCAGGTAAATGGCCACCACCTGGAAATACTGTTCCAACTGAAAGGCCGTCTTTTCTCCGCGCAGCAGGTCTCCCAGCCCGGTGGTATCCAGCCGTAAATCTACCGGGCTTTTTTCCCGGATTTTCCCACACAACCACAGCATGTCTTCCAGACGGTACATGGGTTCCCCGCCTCCGCCAAAGACAATCTGCCGGTATGCATTTAAATCCAGCTGCTGCAACGCCTGCCAGATTTCCTCCCGGCCGGGGTCTTGCCCATGTGTTTCCTCATGAAACGGGTGACGCTCCGTCAGCCGGATATGTAATTTTCCATCACGGACCATCAAACAAGAATCCATGGTTTTTACTCCTCCTCATACGAAAGACCGAACAGGGCGCAGGCATTGCGGCATCCCATATCCAGTACTTCCTCTTCGCTGATCCCCCGGCACACCCCGATCTCGGCGGCCGAGAAGGGAATCAGGGATGAATCATTCCGTTTACCCCGATAGGGCACAGGCGCCATATATGGCGCATCCGTTTCGGTTAACAACCGGTCAGCGGGCACGGCAGCCGCTACCTCCCTGCTGTGACGGGCGTTTTTAAACGTAACAACGCCCCCTAATCCCACATATAGGCCCAAAGAGACCAGTTCTTTTGCCATTTGGGCACTGCCGGAAAAACAATGCATCACGCCCCGGGGACGAAACTTACGCAGTAGCTCCATGGTGTCCCCATGGGCTTCCCGGTCGTGGATAATAACCGGCAAATTGAGTTCCTCTGCCAGTTGCAACTGCCGGATAAAAACCTCTTTCTGCTGCTGACGCGGACAGGCGTCTTCATAGTGGTAATCAAGGCCAATTTCGCCGATAGCCACCACTTTGGGGTCTTTGGCCAGCTGCCGGATTTGTTCCACCCAGTCGTCCGGTAAATGGGCGGCTTCTTCCGGATGCACGCCTACCGCCGCATAGATATACCCGTACGTATGGGCTAACTGCACACTCTGCCGGGAGCCGTCGATACTCGCCCCGCAGTTGATTACGCGCCATACGCCTTTTTGGGGCAAGTCTTGTTCCAGCAAAAAAGTGCGATCGGCTGCAAAGGCTTCGTCGTCATAATGAGCATGAGAATCAAAAATACGCACGTTCGTTCTCCTTTATAGGCAAAAATCCGGCGGCTGAAAAGGCCGCCGGTTTTTTCTTTTTAGTGAATACGGCTGCCGGCCGGTACGCCATCGAGGAAAATGACGCGCACATCATTTTCTCCGGCATCGGCAGCAAGCAGCATTCCGTTACTTTCTACCCCGCACAGTTTGGCGGGCTTCAGATTGGCTACCAGTACAACGGTTTTGCCGATAAGTTCGTCGGGTTTATAATACGGGGCAATCCCGCTGCAAATCACCCGTTCGCCCTCGCCGTCGTCCAGCGTGATCTTTAAAAGCTTTTTCGCACGCTTGACGGGTTCACAGCTGAGGATTTTTGCGGCCCGCAGTTCCACTTTGGCAAAATCATCAATGCCGATCTGTGCCAGCCCTTCGGGCTTTTTCGCTTCTTCCTTATCGGCCGCTTCCGGTTCTTTTTGAGCCGTATTGCCGATAATCTTCGTCAGCTCTTCGATTTCCTTGTCCACATCAATGCGGGGGAACAACGTTTCGCCCTTGCGAATCACGGCATCAGCCGGCAATACGCCAAACTGGGCAGCCGATGCATAGGAAATCTGTTCACCCGATACGCCCAGTTGCTCCTGAATCTTCGGCGCGGTTTCGGGCAGGAAGGGCGTAATCAGAATCGATACAATGCGCAGGCATTCGCACAGGTTGTACATGACGCAGGCCAGACGCGCTTTCTTGCTTTCGTCCTTACCCAATACCCAGGGCATAGTTTCATCGATATATTTGTTGCAGCGGCCGATGAGCTTCCAAATTTCGCTCAGGGCGTTGCTGAACTGGTATTTGTCAATGTGGTGGTCGCAATTATCCCGCAGGGCTTTGGCCATAGAGATCAGCTCATCATCCATGGGATCGCTTTCGCGTTCACTGGGAATGACGCCGCCAAAGTACTTCTGTACCATCGCGGTCGTACGGCTGAGCAGGTTCCCCAGGTCATTGGCCAGGTCGGAATTGATGCGGCCAATCAGCGCTTCATTGGTGAACAAGCCGTCACTGCCAAACGGAATTTCCCGCAGCAGATAATACCGAATGGCGTCTACGCCATAGCGATCACACAGCACGTACGGATCAACCACATTGCCTTTGCTCTTGCTCATCTTGGTACCGTCGCCAAACAGCAGCCAGCCGTGCCCATATACCTGGTGAGGCAGGGGCAGGCCCAGCGCCATCAGAATGGCCGGCCAGATAATGGTATGGAACCGCACAATTTCCTTGCCCACAAAATGGACATCCGCGGGCCAATATTTGTTGTAATCCGATTCATCCCCGTTGCCATATCCCAGGGCCGAAATATAGTTCGGCAGCGCATCGATCCACACATACACCACGTGCTTCGGATCAAAGTCCACCGGTACACCCCAGGTAAAGCTGGTGCGGGATACGCACAAATCATCCAGCCCTTGGCGGATGAAATTGATCATTTCATTTTTGCGGCTTTCGGGCTGAATAAATTCCGGATGTTCTTCGTAAAGCTTCAAGAGCCGGTCACCATACTTCGACAGCCGGAAGAAGTACGCTTCTTCCGAAGCTTTCGACACCGGGCGCCCGCAATCGGGGCACTTGCCGTCTTTTAGCTGGGTTTCCGTCCAGAAGGATTCGCACGGTGTGCAATACCAGCCTTCGTACTTGCCCTTATAAATTTCGCCCTTTTCATACAGATCGCGGAAGATCTTCTGCACCGTCTTCATATGGGGCTCGTCGGTGGTACGAATAAACCGGTCGTTGCTGATATTGAGGAGCTTCCACAAGTCTTTGAATACCTGTACCTTTTCGTCCACATACGCTTTGGGGGTAATTCCCTGTTCGGCTGCTTTTTCTTCAATTTTCTGCCCATGCTCATCGGTGCCGGTGAGGAACATGACATCATACCCCTGCATTCGCTTATAGCGAGCGATTGCGTCGCTGGCCACGGTGCAGTAGCTGTGGCCGATATGCGGATTTCCCGACGGATAATAAATCGGGGTGGTGATGTAGAAAGTTTTCTTATCCATGTTGAACCTCCAGATGACACGGCATCGATGCCGCGATTCTAACTTATTTATTATACCAAGCGTCCGCCTATTTTTCAAGGAAAAGACAGCTTTTCCTTATAGAGTCAGCACTCCGCTGTCAATCATGGACTGCGCTCCCAGCAGCACACCGACTTTACCGCTGTGGAAATTCAATCCCCCCTGCATCCAGGCGGCGTACGGTTCCCGCAGCGGCGCGTCTGCGGACAGTTCAATCGAAGCCCCCAGGGTAAACGCACCGGCTGCCATAATAACCTGACTGTCATACCCGGGCATATCCCACGGTTCCGGCACTACGAAGGAGTCTACCGGCGCCCCTTTTTGCATGCCCTGGCAGAAAGCGATGAGTGCTTTTTCATTGCGCAACATCACAGCCTGGACGATATCCGCCCGTGGTTCATCGAAACGAGGCGTCACATCATACCCCAGCAGGCTGAAAAGGGCCGAAGCAAACACCGCCGTTTTCAGCGCTTCACCGGTAACGTGAGGCGCATGGAAGGCTCCCATAAACAGTTCCCGGTTTGCCTGCATGGTGCAGCCCACTTCTTTCCCCAGCCCCGGCGTAGTCAGCCGGTAGGCGCAGCTTTGCACCAAATCGTGGCGTCCCGCGATATACCCTCCCGTGGGCGCAATGCCGCCGCCGGGGTTTTTAATCAGGGAACCGGCCATCAAATCGGCTCCGCGGCTTACCGGTTCCTCTTCCTGTACAAATTCCCCATAGCAGTTATCCACCATCACGATGCAATGGGGGTCCACTTCTTTAGCAGCGCGGGCAATGGTTTCGATTTCTTCTACTCGCAGCGACGGGCGCAGGCTATACCCGCGGGAGCGCTGGATGTACACCATTTTGACCCCTTGTTTGACCGCTTCCCGAATGGCAGGCAAATCCGGCTTTCCGTCGGGGGTGAGCGCCACTTCTTTATACTGAATGCCAAAATCTAATAGCGAACCGTTTCTATCCCCCGTCAGGCCGATGACCGCCTGCAGGGTATCGTACGGTTTGCCTGTCACACTGAGCATCACGTCCCCGGGACGCAGTACACCAAACAGTGCCACTGTCAGCGCATGGGTGCCGCACACAAAGTTGTGACGCACCAGGGCCTCTTCGGCCCCCATGGCCATGGCAAAAACCGCATCCAGGGTTTCCCGGCCGCGGTCGTCATACCCGTACCCGGTGCTGCCTACAAAGTGGCTTTCGCTCACACCGTTATGGATAAACGCCGCCAGCATTTTCTGTTGGTTATATTCCTGCATTTCTTCTATGCCGGCAAACGCTGTGCGGGCCTCTTCCATGGCCTGTTCGCCCAGCTTTACCAGACGGCTGTCCAGTTTAAAAAAAGGATGATTCATTTTATTGCTCCTTCTATTTATGAATCGGCCGGTTCCACCGGCACGGTTTTCCAACGTCCCACTTCGGTAAAGCCCAGTTTTCGGTAAAAATCCCGGTTTTCCCCGCTGCCGCGCAGGGCCCAGAACGAAATTCCTGGGTGCTGGGCCATCAGTGTCGTGACACACCGGTTCCCCAGCCCCTGGCGGCGGGCACCGGGCACTACGGCGACCGCTGTCAGTACCGCTTCTTCCCGGGTGAGCGCCCCCAAAACGGCACAGGCTTTCTCCCCCCACAAAACGGCATCGGCTGCCCCATGGCGCAGCCGATGGTTTAAATCGAGATAAAACGCTTCAAAATCCGGCACCAAAAGCCCCGCCGCCTGCAATACCCGGTATAGACTTTGTACCGGCGGTTTTTCATCCGAAGCGTTACCGGAGGACGGGGCCACCGGGTGATACAAAATGACGCCACCCTGGCGGGAAAACGGCGTCCACCCAGCCAGATCTTCCGTACACCCGGTCACCGTGGACGCCCCCACCATGCGGGCAAAAGCGGCGGCTTCCTGCCCGTCTGCCGGGCGGCCGCATATCGTCAGGCTGCTGTCCTGCAGGGCATAGACGGCGCTATCATCGCTCCAAACCCGCAAAAAGGGCCGATCCCATCCGTATGCCTGAATCGCCGACAATAGACGGCAGCCAAACGGGTTGTGCCGGGTTTTCTCTTTGAGCCCTTCTTCGTCCTTTTGCGCTAACAGCCGGATCATATAAGTTCCAAAGCGGGAAGCGTCCCGGCAAGGGCCAGCGCCAGTTTTTCATAACCGGCATAATCCTGTTCACTGATCAAGGCCATGGGGGCATGCAGATACCGGCACGCCAGCGACAGCGCCAATGTGCGCACCCCTGCGCGGCTGCGGTGAATGCTGCCCGCATTGTTGCCGCCGGCCACCGCCTGTTTATACTGTACCTCAATTTCTTCCTTTTGGGCCAGTTCCCCGGCAAAGCGCAAGAGGGCCGGATCATATACGGTGCTGCGGTCCATAAAGGACAGCACCGGCCCCTGCCCTACCTTACACACCTGACGGTTCGGGGCCACCCCGGGGATATCCGCCGCGGTGGTGGCTTCCAATACCAGCGCAAAGTCCGGTTTAGCGGCAAAAGCCGCCGTAGCCGCCCCAATCAGGCCCACTTCTTCCTGTACCGAAAAGCTGGCGGTAATGTCATACGGCAAGTCCTGCTCTAACAGGTGAATGAGGGCGGCACACCCGGCCCGGTCATCCAGAGCACGCCCCATAATATGGCCCTGCCCGGCTTCGAAGAAAGAATCAAAAATCGCCGTATCGCCCAGCTGCACGGCCGTCATCGCCTCACTCCGGTCCTTCGCGCCAATATCGATCACCAGCGCGTCCGGGGACGGCGCTTTGCCGCTTTCCTCCCGGCCCGTTAGGTGAATAGGCCGCACAATCACACTGCCCGGTACACGATTTGAGCCAATCCACACCCGTTTGCCCGGCAACACCCGGCGGTCAATGCCGCCCACACATCCAAACGAAAGAAACCCTTCGTCATCAATATGGGTGATAATCAGCCCCACTTCGTCCATGTGGGCATCGATCATCAGCCGGTGTTTGGGACGGTTTTGACCGCGTTTTTCGGCCAGAATCCCCCCCAACGGCGTAACCGTTACGGTATCGCAAACCGGGCGGATCATCGCAAGGATCTTTTCCCGTACTTCATCTTCCTGACCGGATACCCCGGCCGCTTCGCACAAGTTTTGCAGTCTTTCATACGATGCCATACGCTTTACGCCTCCTTTGCATAGGCCGCCAGCAGCTGGGCCGCCTGTTCCATATCCTGTAAATCACACACTTCTGCCGGCGTGTGCATACTGCGCTGCGGAATCGAAAGTAAGCAGCACGGTACGCCCTGCCGGGTGGTCAAAATCGAGTCGGCCGTGGTACCGGTACGACCTTCCATCACTTCGGTCTGAACCGAAATTTGTTCGCGTTTTGCTAAGTCAAACAGTTTTTGCGCCATACGCCGGCTGAGTACCGGAGATAGCCCCACCATGGGGCCGCCGCCCAGTTTGCCGCCTTCTTTGTCCGATACACCGGGCTGCGTTGCAAACGTCACATCCACGGCGATACAGGCATCCGGCTGCAGGCGGAAGGCCGCCGTCTGGGCCCCCTGGCTGCCGACTTCCTCCCGGGAGCTAAATAGTACCGTCACCTTTCGGGGCATGTCCTGCCCTTTGAGCAGCTGGGCACACCGCAGCAAAACCGCACACCCGGTGCGATCGTCGAGCGCCGCCCCCGTTACACGGGTTCCCAACAGCTGGGTAATCGGCGCCAAAAAGGTCACGCTGTCCCCCAGCCGGACCGTTTTTTCCAATTCGTCATCGGAAAGACCCGTATCAATCGCCATGTCTTCCAATTCCGGTACTTCGTCCTCGCCGCCCTTTGTCAGGTGCGGCGGCATGCAGCACACAATACCTCGCAGTGTTTTCCTGCCGTGGATGACCACCGGCGTGCCCAGCAGCACCCGACGGTCGATCCCACCGCTTTTTCCTACACGCAAAAAGCCGCCTTTTTCAAAACCCGTCACCAATAGGCCGATCTGATCCAGGTGCGCATCGAGTAGCAGGTGTTCCTCCCCCTGCCCAAAGGTAGCCCACACATTGCCCATCGCGTCACTCTCAGGCGTGAGTCCCATTTCTTTAAGGATCAATTTTATTTCATTGGCGGCCGCTTCTTCCCGCCCAGGCAATCCCTGGGCCTGGCACAGACGCCACAGATCATTTTTCATTGCTTCCATGTAGGTTCTCCTTTCCGGATAAAAGAAGGGAACAGCACCGCCGTTCCCTTTTTCTGTTTCTTACAGCTGTGCCACCAGTGCTTTAAAGTGGCGGCCCCGTTCTTCAAAATCACGGTACATATCAAAACTGGCTGATGCGGGCGACAGCGAGACGATATCGCCGCTTTTTGCCAGCTCATGGGCCAATTTGACGGCCTGTTCCATACTGTCCGCATGGTAAATGGCCGGTTCCCCTTCCCGGTAATCCGGCGCCTTACGCACGGCTTCTTCAATGCGCGGGCCGGTATCACCCATCAAAATCAGGGTTTTGACGGTATGCGGAATCACTTCGCCCAAGTGGTCATAGGGAATATGTTTATCATACCCACCGGCTAACAGGATGATTTTTTGTTTAAACAGCGACAGCGTCCCCTTTTCCGTGCGGGTGGGACTGCTGGCAATGGAATCGTTATAATACCGCACCCCATCGAGTACCCGGGTCAGTTCCGCCCGGTGTTCCACCCCGGCAAACGTGCGGGCCACTTTGGCGCAGGTCTCAGGCAGCACTTCGCCTTCCACCGCCGAAAAAGCCGCCAGGTAGTTTTCTACATTGTGAAGGCCGGGAATCAGAATGTCCTCTTCCCGCAAAAACACCGGCCCGTTTCCAAACCGGATTTGTCCTTTTTCATCGGCCCAGGCACCGTACTGACTCGGTTCCTTCCGACTGAAAAAGCGCACTTGTCCTCGGGCCTGCGGGGCAAAGGAACGGGTGATCTCATTATCGGCGTTGAGCACCGTCACACCAAACGCGCTCTGGTGCAAAAAGACGTTTTTCTTGGCGTCGACATACTCCTGCATGTCTTTGTGCATATCCAAATGGTTGGGGGATACATTGGTCACCACAGCCACATCCGCGCTTTTGCGCATGGAAATCAGCTGAAAGCTGGAAAGTTCCACTACGACTACATCGTCTTCCCGAATATTGAAAATATCCGGCAGCAGCGCCCGGCCAATATTACCGCCCAAATGGACCCGTTTACCCGCTGCTTTCAGCAGTTCGCTCAAAATCGACGTGGTAGTCGTTTTGCCGTCGCTGCCGGTTACCGCATAAATTTTACAGGGGCACAGTTCAAAAAACAATTCCATTTCACTTAGGACCGCGCTGCCCTTCTCCCGCGCAGCATCCAGTTCCGGCAGGAAGAATTTCATACCCGGCGTACGGAAGATCATGTCTTCCGTTAAATCCGACAGGTACCCGTCGCCCAGAATCAGTCTGGCGCCGCAAGCTTCGATTTTATTGGCCTCTTCGCCCAATTGTTCCCGACTGCGTTTATCCCGTACGGTCACCTTGGCTCCGTACTGACAAAAGGCGCGAATAATCGCCAGATTATTGCTGCGGCCGTACCCGCAGAAAGCTGCGGTTTTCCCCTTCAGGTTTTCAAAAAAGAGCTGGGCTTTGCGATTCATGGAAAAACTCCCCTTTCCTTTCGGCCGGTCAGGCGGTTTTACGCTGCTTTTTACTGCCGGCTGCCAACGTTTTATTATAAGCTTCTTTCCCGGATTATGCAACCGCCCGCCCCGCTTTAGGCGGGGAAAAACGGGCTTTTTTCAGTCTTTTCCCCCCGGCAAGAAGGGGAAGAAACACCGGAACGCACTGGGGAGGGCCCACTGCTCCTTCAGGCCCTTTTGATCTGTCCACAAAAAGTCGCCGCCCTCTTTCTCTACTTCACAGAGTATGCCCTTCATCTGCCAGCGCACATGGGAAAACACATGAACGCCTTCTCCGGCGCTTTGTCGTGCCGTCACGTGCAGCCCCATAGCCGTTACCTGTTTTTGCACTTCCGTCTCGGGTAAAAAGCCATCCCACCCCGGCAGTTCCCACAACCCGGCCAGCAGACCTTTATCCGGTCGGCGGCGCAGGGCCACTTTGTCCCCGCACCGCAAAATCAGCACCGTGCGCTCCTGGTTTTTAGGCGGTTTTTTAGCGGTACGGCAGGGAAGCTCCGCCGCCGTTCCCTGTCGCTTGCCCTCACACAGCGCCTTTAATGGGCAAACTTCACACCGCAGAGCACTCCCAGGCAGGCAGATGACTTCCCCTAATTCCATCAGCGCCTGGGTAAAATCGCCTTCCCGGCCGTCGGGGTATACCTGACTGAGCGCTTCCGATACCCGGCGACGCACGGCCGGTTTCATCACATCGTCATGATCATCCAGATACCGGGCCACCACCCGCAACACATTGCCATCCACCGCCGGTGCTTTCTCGCCAAAGGCAATGGAAGCAATGGCCCCGGCGGTATAATCGCCGATACCCGGCAGCTTTCGTAGCTCACTAGCGGTATGAGGAAATACGCCGCCCTGTTCCATGATGACCCGGGCTGCTTTCTGCATGTTGCGTACCCGGCTGTAATACCCCAGCCCCTGCCACAATTTCAGCAGTTCGTCTTCCGAAGCATTGGAGAGTGCCTGTACATCGGGCAGCGCCGCCAAAAACCGCGCAAAATAGGGTTTGACCGTTTCAATCCGCGTTTGCTGCAACATAATTTCCGACACCCAGATGCGGTACGGGTCTTTCCCCACCCGCCAAGGTAGTTCCCTCCCTACCTGCGCATACCAGGCTAGCAACGGTTCCACCCCCGCCTGCAAGCGGTGTATAATCTCTGGATTTGTCATCGTCGAAGACGGGTTTGTTTTTTTCATGTGGTTCCTTTCCTCCCGGAAACAAAAAGGGCCGCTTTTTTAGCAGGCCCTTTTCCGGCTGTTTACTTTGTTAAAAACGTTTTGTAATCGGCTAAATTGCGCAAAAGCAGCGCCGGTGTATCCAGTCCGTATGGGCAGTGGCTGGTGCAATGGCCACAATGCACACAGTTTTCAATGCGCATCATTTTTTCCTGGGCTTCGGGCGTCAAATGAGCCGCACTGGGCGACCGCCTCAGTAGCAGGCTCATGCGGGCCGCCGTGGGAATATCAATGCCAGCTGCACAGGGCAGGCAGTACCCACACCCGCGGCAGAATTCCCCGGCCAGCTCCCGGCGATCCTTTTCGATCAGCGTGCGCATTTCCTCACTTAGTACCGGTTCTTCAGTTTGATACTGTAAAAATTCATCCAGTTCCCGCTGGCGCTGCATACCCCAGATAGGCAAAGCATTATCAAACTGCATCAGGTATGCATACGCCGCATCCGATCGGGTGATCAGCCCGCCAGACAGACCCTTCATGCAGATAAAGCCCACCTGTTTATCCCGGCACAATTGCACCAGTGCTTTGTCTTCTTCACTGGCCAGATAACTAAATGGGAATTGCAGCGTATCATACAGCCCGCTTTCCACCGCTTCCCGGGCAATGGGCAGCCGGTGATTGGTGATACCGATAAACCGGATTTTCCCCTGTTTTTTTGCCTCCACCATACATTCATACAATCCCGTACCGTCCCCGGGCTTGGGGCAAAAATCGGGGTTATGGAACTGATAGATATCGATATGGTCCGTCTGCAAAAGGGATAAACTGGTTTCAAGGTCTTTCCAAAAACCTTCCGGCGTTTTGCTGGGAGTTTTGGTGGCCAGCACAATGTTTTCCCGTACGTCGTGCAGCGCATACCCGACTTTTTCTTCACTGTCGGTATACGACCGCGCCGTGTCAAAAAAGGTGATACCGTTTTCATAGGCACAACGAAGAAGCCCGGCCGCTTCTTCCCGGCTGATCCGCTGAATCGGCAGACAGCCAAACCCATTTTTATTTACGACCAATCCCGTTCTGCCCAGTACAACCTGTGTCATCATTGTGCCATCCTTTCTTTTTGGTTATTCGGCGGTTTCTTCAGCCGGTTCGGTTAAATCGGCCGAATCTTTATATAAGTGATAGTAAATGCCTTTCTTCGCCATCAGCTCTTTATGCGAACCGCGTTCGGCAATGCCGTCTTTTGTCAAAACCAGAATCAGAGTAGCATTGCGAATAGTCGTTAAACGGTGTGCAATGGTAAACGTGGTGCGGCCTTTGGCCAGTTTTTCCAGGGAATGCTGCACCAGGCGTTCGCTTTCGTTATCGAGAGCGGACGTAGCTTCATCCAACAGTAGAATCGGTGGATTTTTCAGGAACGCCCGGGCAATGCTCAGACGCTGCTTCTGTCCACCGGACAGTTTTAATCCCCGTTCACCCACGTACGTGTCGTAGCCGTTTTCCAGCTGCATAATAAACTCATGCGCTCCGGCTTGACGGGCCGCGACCTCCACTTCCTGACGGGTGGCGTCCGGTTTGCCATACACAATGTTCTCATACACGGTACCGCTAAACAAATACACTTCCTGCTGTACCACGCCGATTTGCGCCCGTAGCGAACGCTTTTGCAGAATACGCACATCCTGACCATCCACCAGCACCCGGCCAGCCGTGACGTCATAAAACCGGGGAATCAGATTACAAAGCGTTGTTTTGCCGCCGCCCGAGGGGCCCACCAGGGCCACATTTTCCCCGGGGCGTACATGCAAGTCGATATGTTGCAAAACTTCTTTGCCGTCGTCGCCGTAGTGGAAACTCACATCGTCAAAACGGATATCGCCTTTTACATCGGTGAGGGCTTTCGCGTCGGGTGCATCCTGGATTTCCACCGGTGCATCCATGATTTCAATGAACCGCTCAATGCCCGTCATACCCCGCTGGAACTGCTCCATAAATTCCACAATCCGGCGAATGGAGGTTAATAACGTGGAAATGTATAAAAGGTAGGTCACCAGCTGGGGTGCCGTCAGGGTGCCGTTGATAATAAACAGTGAACCGGCAATCACACCAATGCCGTACATCAAGCCGTCAAACAAACGGGTTGATGTCTGGAACCCTGCCATATACCGATAGGAAAGCTTTTTAATGGACAGGAATTTATTGTTGCCTTCTTCAAATTTTTTGTTTTCAATCGCTTCATTGGCAAACGATTGAACCACCCTCACACCCAAAAGGCTATCTTCCACCTGAGCGTTGATTTCGCCCACCTGGACCCGGGAATTTTTAAACTGTACCCGCATTTTCCGGTTGAAATAAACCGAAACAACCAGCATCACCGGCAACACCGCAAAAATAATCAGCGTCAGCCACAGGTTCATCGGGCACAGAATACAGAACGACACCACAATTTTCAGCCCGGCAATAAAGAATTCTTCCGGGCAGTGGTGAGCAAATTCCGTCACATCAAACAGGTCGCTGGTGATGCGCCCCATAATCTGTCCGATTTTCGTTTCGTCAAAATACGAAAACGACAGATGCTGCAAGTGGTCAAATAGATCTCTTCGCATGTCAGTTTCAATCCGTGCTCCCATCACATGACCGGTATTGGCCATAAAATAGTTGGCCACCCCGTCAATCAGGCGCAAAAACAGATAGAACCCGCCCACCTGTAGTACAAAGCTTACCGTCAAAGATGCCGGGTCGTTGGTCCCTCTATCGGTAATCATCTGCACAATCAAAGGCAGCACCAATTCACACACGGTGGTAAAGGCAGCACAAATAAGGTCCAGCACCAAAATCCACCGGTACTTGCGAAAATAGGGCATAAACCGCCCGATTAGATAGGATACTTTTTTCTGTCCCGGATTTGCATCATACTTCACGTTTTTGTCCCCTCTCTTTGATTTCGCAAAAGGATTCCCGCTCTTTGCCTGCGCAAAAAGCGGGAATCCTCTTTTTCCCTCTGATGTACACGCCGTTTATCCTTCGGCCTCTAACCAATCAATAATACTCTGGGCCGCCATATTATTCATCTTTACAAAAGCATCTCGGGTAAATGATGTGTCGGACGCTGTTTCCGGGAAAGATGATTGCCAAAAGCAAGTGGGCC